>JANXXV010000459.1 GCA_025350445.1 Bryobacteraceae bacterium
TGCGTGATGCGGTAGCGACCGATGGCGTCGTAGTGTTCAAAGCCGAAGCCGATGGGGTCAATCAACCGGTGGCAGGCGGCGCAATTAGGACTTGTTAAGTGGGCACCCAACTGTTCGCGGTTGCTGAGCGGTTTCGCGTCCGTAGGCGGGGGCAGGTTTGTATTCACGCCCGGCGGCGGAGGGGGCACTATCTGACAGAGAAAATGTTCGCGAACGAAAAGCCCCCGCTCCGTAGGAGAAGTGTCGGATGGTTTGCTGGTTAACGATAGAAACAGGGCGGAGCCGAGTATTCCGGCTCGGCCCGATTCGCGCGGGAACTGGACCGTGGCGAACTCTTGCGCGGGCGGTTGAATGCCGTAAAGGCGTGCGAGGTCACTATTCAGGAAGGCGGAATCGGATTTGAAGAACTCGAGGAACGATCCATTTTCCCAGACAAGTTTTCCGAACAGACGCCGGACCTCTTCGATCATTGAGCTTACCAGTTCGGCGCCAAACTCCGGGTACAATCGGCGGTCGCGCACGGCGTTGCGCAAACGGTCGAACCGCAGCCACTGCGAGAGGAAGACGTCGAGCGAAGCGTGTGCCCGATCGTCGCCTAGCAGACGCCGGGCGTGCTTCTCAATTCCCGCTGCACTCGAAAGCTCGCCCTTCTCCGCGGCGCGGAACAACTGATCGTCGGGCATCGTGTCCCACAGGAAATAGGACAACGCGCTGGCGGCACGGTGCTGTTTCCATCGGCCGTCCGGTCCGCCCTCCAGGTGAAACAGGAAATGCGGAGATTGCAACATGGCTTCCACTACCACCTGCGCTCCGCCGGTGAAATCGCGGGTACGGGCGGCTTCCGTGCGAAAGAGCCTTTCGTAGACGCGCGCTTCCGAATCGGAGAGTGGGCGCCGGAAACTGCGCAGTCCGAAGCTGCGGATGAATTGCCCGCGGCAAGCAGCGTCATCGATGCCGGATGGTTTGCAGGGAATCAGCCCTCGCGAATCGCCGCCCCGGAATGCGTTCCGCGCTAACTTCTCCGCCGCGTGATTGTAAGCTTCGGCCTGCAGGGGCGAGATGCTTTGCGCCTCCGACTGGTTGGTGAATCCGTTTACGTAATCTTCGTTTGGAAATTGATCGGCGGGGCGGGTCTGATCGTGCAGCAGATCCTGCACCGTGTGGTTGTACTGACTGTGCGTCAGACGCCGCAATTCTTGTATTAACGCTTGCTTGCTCTCCACCGCGGACGCATCCGCCGTGGTTCCCAGCGCGGCTAGCTCGACTACCCATGCGCGCAACTGCTTCTCTTCTTCACTGCGCGGGTGAATCCTTTCGCCGCCGGTATGAGGCACCAGGTTCAGCGGTTTCCGCAACAGCAGAGACTGGTCCGGATGAGAGGGATCAACCAA
Organism: Bryobacteraceae bacterium; assembly: GCA_025350445.1. The sequence continues at coordinate 1,392 of JANXXV010000459.1, forward strand.
CACCCGCAAGCGCAATCCGAATCGATTGATCGCTTCCGGCGTACTCTTTTCCGGAGGAAACTGCAGGCGTGTGGCGGAGGCCACGCCGTTATCGTTATGGCAGATGCGGCACTGCGCCTTTTCTAAAACCGGATAGAGCCGATTCGCGAAGGTGTCCGGCTGACCGAACAGCCTGGTTCCGAAAATGAGGATCAACCAAGACGCGTTACGCAAGCAACTCCTTCACTGATGGGTCCTTCTACAACCGGGAGGCGATATCTAAGCAGTGGTTCAGGCGATGCGAAGAAGGTCGTCGTTGTTCCTTGCCGGCTGCGAACCACTCTTATCTTATCCCGGTGCGCAACGAGACTACCGTAGGGTAAATTGGGGATCGGCACAAGTGTGCGTCAAATTTGTGGGAGCGATTCGGCCATCACTAGCTGGCGGCGCGAACTTCCCAGAACTCCTCCCAGCGTCCGCTGAGTTGGCAGCAGCGTAGGGTGATGATGGCGTTGGCGCCGGTTACGGTCCAGCGCATTCCCGATTGCTTGAGCCGTAGTCCGATGCTCTTGCAGGCGGCCTCGACGACACCGGAACCAACGAAAAGACCTTGGAGGCGAAACTCCGCATACCGCATTCGATTCGCGTTGGTTGTGAAATAGTCGATGGCCTTACGGACTTCGTCGCGGACATTCTGCTGTTGCGGACGGGGCCGCTTCATCGCCGAGATTACCGCCTTCACGTCGCCGTCGTCGAGTTGCTCCGAACGGGCCTTGGCCCATTCCTCAGACTTGGCACTGGCAGATCCAAAGACAACTTTGCTCAGATCGGCCAAGTGTTCACGGCATGATAAAGATCGACGATCTGAATAGCGAAGGGGAAATAGAGCGCCGCAACGCCCCAGACCCAAGGGGCGCCGTCGCCCAGCACAATCACCTTCTGCGCCTGTCGAAGTCCGCGCCGGACCGCCTCGGCGTATAGGCGCGGGCCGAAGTTTTCTGCCGTCTCGATGGCGCCCACATAGGAAGTGGACCCCTCGTCACGAATCGGATATCCTTCTTCATCCTCGGTGGTCTGGGTGAACACGCAGCCCAGCTTGGCCTCGCGAGTCTTAGCTTTGCCGGTTTCGTCTTTGCCGCGGCGCCCTTCGGTTTCCCGAGGGACCACCGGAAGTCCCGTTCCATCCATGGTGACGTAGAGTTTTGGCACGGCGGGTAGTAGCGGAATCACTTTGCCCGACAAGATCCCTTCCCGCTCCTGTTTCCATTGCGCCTCAATCTGCGTTCCCAATTGCTCGGAAATCCGCTCCACCTCTTTGGTCTTCACCTCAATGCCGGCCAACTCCCGCAGGTCCTGCCGACCCTGATCGAAGGATTCTTTGCCCCCGACTCGGCCCATCATTCGCCGCACACCAGGACTCAGAGACACCCCGACGATGTCCAGGTCCTGATCTTTGGGAAGGAATCCGCCTTGGCAACTCGGGCAATGATAATAGGCGCGTCGAACTTCGATCCACGACAGCACAGTAAGGATCCGCTTACTGTGATAGTCCACGAATGCCGTCGGATGACCCTGTCTGCAGTCCGGATGCGCTCCCCGATAACCTCCCTCATCGCTATCGAGCAACTTCTCCAAAAGGGATCCACCCAATTGATGCATCGCCGCCCGAATCGCTATTTCGCCGGCTTCCAAATCCAGATGGCCAAGCCGCTGGCGGTCTCCGAGCATGCGCCCAATCAGGCGGTCGACTTCCGCTTCCGCCTCGCGGCGAAACGCCTCCGCAGTTTTTTTTTCAACTGCTCCAATTCATCCTCATCGGCGAGGATTCGCGCCGGGCGCAGTTGACAGATCTGCTCGTTGACCATGACCATCTCCTGGCACAAGCGGTCGCACTCACGGTAACGCTCCACCTCCTTCTCCACTTTTTCCAGTTCCGGCCCCAAGGGAAGATTTCGCGCCTTGGTCTTACCTCCTACACTGGCATTCCACAAGTATTGCGGTCCGTGCCCGGGATGATGCTCTTGCGCGCAGGCGCAGTTGCTCTTGCCGCACTTGCGAAAGTTCACCGAGATGGTGCCGCGGCGGAAATCGCCGAG
>JANXXV010000508.1 GCA_025350445.1 Bryobacteraceae bacterium
CGGCACATTTCCGCCAGATTCGCGCCTTTGCCGCCGAGAAGGTCTTTCATCGTCGCGTCGCCTTCGGCCGTGCCGCCACCGAAGTAATATACGTGCTTTTTGCTCATCATAATCTCCTTAAGGATCAGTGCTGCGTGACAATTTCGGAAAAATCGGCGATGGCCGAAAATTCGGTTAACAGGCTGTTGAGAAGTGCCAGCCGGTTTTGACGGACGTTTTCGTCCGGGTCGTTGACTAGAATTTTGTCGAAGAAGAGATCGACTTTGGGGCGTAAGGAAGCGATCGCTTCTAGCGCCGCGCGATAGTCGTGCGTCTTGCGCTGCGCATCGACAACATCGCGGACGCGGAGGAATTCGTTATACAGCTCGGCTTCGGGGCCGGGTTCCAGCAGCGCGGCATCAATGCTGGAAGCGGCGCCGCTCTCCACGTTTGCCTGGCGCAGAATGTTTTGAATGCGCTTGAAGCTGGCTGCCAGTGGTTCGAAATTTTCCGTCGGACGGACTTGCGCCAGGGCGGAGAGGCGGCTCTCGGCGTCCACAAGGTCGTCGTGACCGGAGGCAAGCACGGCGTTGATCTCATCGTATTTGAAGCCGCGGACTTCTTTCAAGTAGAACTTGGCGCGGTCCAGAAGGAAGTCAGCGGGTTCCTTGGATAAGCCGAGCGCAGAGAGCGGGAGGGGCAGTTTCGCTTCGACGATGATCTTCACGACGCCCTGCGCGGCGCGCCGCAATGCGAACGGATCTTTCGATCCGGTTGGCGCCATGCCGACGCCGAAGCAGCCCTTTAGTGTATCCAGCTTGTCGGCTAACGCGACCACCTGTCCGGTGAGAGTGCCCGGGATCGAATCGTCCATGCCCAGCGGTTTGTACTGATCGTAGATGGCGCGGCACACCTCTTCCGGCTCGCCTTGGGCGCGGGCATAGAGGCCTCCAACAATGCCCTGGAGTTCAGTGAGTTCCTTCACCATGTCCGTGGTGAGGTCAGCCTTCAGCAGTTCGGCGGCGCGTTCGGCCGCGTTGGCATTGGCGCCCGTCGCGGCTGCGATTTCCTTCACCAGCGCTATCACGCGGACGGTCTTTTCGAAGTAGGAACCGAGCTTGGATTGAAACGTAACGTTCTTCAGATCGGCCACGCGATCCACCAGTTTTTTCTGCTGATCGACCTTCCAGAAAAAGCGGGCGTCGTTGAAGCGCGCGCGGAGCACCCGTTCATTGCCCAGGCGGACCAGTCCGTCGGGATCGCTGCTGATGTTCATCACGGCGACGAAACTGGCGGCGAGTTTTCCTGAGCCGTCTTCCACCGAGAAATATCGCTGGTGATGGCGCATCACGGTGGAGAGGATTTCCTGCGGGAGTTCAAGATACTGGGGATCGAAGGCCCCGCGGATGGTGGACGGGCATTCGGTGAGGTAGACCAGCGTGTTGAGCAGCGCTTCATCCCTTTTCACTGTCCCGTCCAGTCCTTTCTCAATCAGGGCGCGGCGTTCCGTGGCCGACAAAATCACGCCGTTTGCGCGGAGCTGTGCTTCGTGATTCGCTATAGTTACCGGGATGCTTGCGGCGCCCAGGCGGCGTTGGCCGCTGGTGATGTTACCGGATTTCACTTCGGCGAATTCGAACGGGACCACTTCATCGGCCAGCAACGCCACCAGCCAGCGGATGGGGCGGATGAAGCGTGCGCCGCCTTTGCCGGTCCAGTACATCGTCTTGGGAAAATAGATTTTCCCGATGATGCCGGGGAGGGCTTCCGACAGGATGTCGAGTGTCCTACGGCCTTCTACGGCTTTGCTGAAGTTGTAGTATTCGCCTTTGGGAGAAGTGATGAGTTCCAGGTCGGCTAGCGTGACGCCCATCTTCTTGGCGAAGCCTTGCGCGGCTCCGGGGCCGGCCGATTTCGGCGGGCCGAGAGTTGCTTTCGTTTCGTTCGGCTGCGATGCGTTGAGGCCTTCGGCCCGAAGCACCAGGCGGCGGGGCGTAGCTTCCGTCGCAATAACGGCGCCGGCGAGATTGTTCTGAGTCAGAGTGGCGGCGAACAGCTCTTCCAGATTCTTGAGAGCAGGCTGGATCATCCAGTCGGGGATTTCTTCACAGCCGATTTCGAGCAGGAATGGGAGGGACATCAGGCGGTCACCTCGACGGCTTCAACTGGATTAGACTGG
>JANXXV010000565.1 GCA_025350445.1 Bryobacteraceae bacterium
TCCATGGCAAATTCGGAACCTGGACGTTCTAGAAAGCCCAGCATCCCAACCCGCGAAACCGGTTTCCAGAAACCCGCCTTGCCGGCCGCTTCGGGAAACTCGAGCATCGCCACGCGTTCTGCCCCTGAAGTGGCCCCGAATGCGATGATCCGGCTGTCGTCTTCCGGTGCGGAAGGCTTCCGGGTTCCGCTACCAGCAGGCCATGTTTGCCGATACCCCTCCGATTCATTAGTCACGCAAGACGGCATAACGTCCAGCCCAAGATGCCGGACGCGTGAGCATCAAAGCTCTTCCACAAACCTGGTTAATCTTCGGCTGATTCCTTTGCCGGGAACGACAGTAATCCGCGCCTGGGCCGAAGCATAAAGCGCTTCTGAGCATTTCGGCGTATACTAAAGTCGATTCACAGCCGGGAGGGCGTTCGTCGGATGACAAGTCGCAAAACGTTTGTTGCGTTGTTGACAATGTCGTTGATGCTGAATGCGCAATCGCCACCAAAACCGGCGAAACCGGTGCCTTCAAAACCAGCCGTGGCAAAGACGGCCAAGCCCCCCGCGCCCGCAAAACCCGAGGTTCTCACAAACGACTCCATTATCCGAATGATTAGCGCCGGACTCGACGAGGACACCATCCTCGCCAAAATCAAGTCGACGCCCGCCGTGTTCAGCCTGGATACGAATGAACTCATCCGGCTGAAGGAGGCAAAGATATCGCAGCGCGTACTCCGGGCAATGCTCGGCAAGCCGGCGGACATTGCCGCACCACAACGTCCAGCCGAACAGATCGTCAAAGATCCCGGTCCGGCGGTTCCCGTTGTGGTCGCAGTTGAGCCCGCGCCCGCGCCTCCGGTTGTTCCCGCAGTGACGGATCACGTCATCGTCCGGCAAGGAGCTATCACCACGAAGTTGAACAACAAGCCGCAGAAAGTTCTCTTTGTTAAGAGTGAAGCCACCGATATCAAATCCGCCGTCGCCAATATCTTGTTGAGCGATGTCGGCCTCCAATTGCTCACCATGGGACTCTCCTCGCAATTGACTATGTGGAACCCATACATGGGAGACACCATCGCCAAAGCGGCCAACGTCGGCAAAGGCATGCTCCTCAACAAGAGTTCGGATACCAAGGGATTCGAGATTGAAACACTTCCCGGATTGACTGCCGACGTTACCCTCAAGGAAGGCAAAGCCGAGTTCTTTATTCCCATGAACCGGTATATCCCCAGCGCAAATTTCGACCCGGATACCGTCGAGCCGGTCCTGCTCCGCCTGGACCCGCGCGATAAGGACCAGAACCGCCTCCTCTCCGGCCGGAAAGTTCTTATTAAACAGGAGAAGAAAGGCCGCTTCGATATGAAGCCCACCACGGACCGCCAGGAAAGCAATGTCGAGCAGACCGTTGTGCCCGTCACCGTGGAGCGAATGCCTGGTAACGTTTTCAAGATAACCACCCGGGACGACCTCAAGCGCGGTGAGTACGGATTGCTCTTCCGCAAGAAGAATGCCACCGGAGCCTACACGGCGAATGTACCGCTCAAACCGGACGCCTTGCCCGCCGAAGCAGCGCCCGCGGCAATTCCCGGTCTGTCGCCCGAGATGGTCGCTATGCTGGGCCCCCAGCAAGCCGCCGCCATGCAACAGCAAAACGCCGGCCAGCAGCGCGGTGGAATGTTTGGCCGCATGAAAGGTCCTCCCCCGGCTCCCTCCGCTTCCTCGGAAGGCCCGGTGACGGGCTTCCTCGCCTGGGACTTCCGCGTGCTTCCGTAACGCGCGTTGCCTTTGGTTCCCGGGAATTCCCGCGTGGCTGAGAAAGCCGTGCCGCCGAACTGGCTTTCGAAAGTACCTGCCCGGTCCTCAATACCCTGGTTGTAAATCCGCGCAATCTCCTCCGCGTCTGCAACCACAGCTTCTCTGGTAGTCATAAACGACTCTTCATTTCCCACATACTCTGCCCATCTACGCTATAGTGAAAAAAGCTGTCGGTACGCCCCCGCTAAACCGGAGGGCGTCGAAAAAGGGAATCCGGCGTGAATCCGGAACTGCCCCGCAGCGGTAAGCAGGAACGAAATCCGCGAGAGAAGCACTGGCTCGTCATTGGGCTGGGAAGCTGCGGAAATTAGGAACCGGCGCACTTCGCGCTGCAAGCCTGCAAGTCCGAAGACCTGCCGTCATGCATGTGGAAACGCGCACCTCCGAGGGGGAGGTGAGTTGGCCGTGCATAATCACCAACTTTCCTGCCGCTTTGTCTGCCGTTTCCCGAATTTATCCGAGGGGAATGCCAGTGAAAACACTTTTTCAATTTACAACGCTCTTTGCAGCGTTGCTCTATCCACTTTCAGCCGAAACCGTATCGGGTCGCGTTGTCGATCCGTCCGGCGCGGCCATTAACCGCGCCACTGTAACCATCACGGCCCGCGAAGGCGATGTCCGCCGATCCATCCAGACCGCCGGCACCGGCGAGTACCATTTCGACGGCCTCAACCCCGGTGAGTATCTGATTGAAGCAAAGGCTCCGGGCTTCGGGTCAAACCGTGCAACGCAGTTGGAAGTAGCGGCCGGCCAAGCCCTCACCGCCGACCTGCAACTCGACCTGACCAAGCTCACCACCCAAGTGCAGGTCACCGGCACCGGCACCGCGCAGTCCGCCGATGAATCCGCCAAGGCTCTCGATATCATCGATGCCACCCAGCTCGACCGTCGCGCAAAAATCGCCATCCCGGACGCCATCCGCTACATTCCCGGCGTGCGCGTCCAGCAGTTAGGAGGACCGGGCAGCCTAACCAGAATCCTCACCCGCGGACTGCCCACCCATCAAACTTCGCTATTGATAGACGGCTTCCGCCTTCGCGATGCCGCCTCTCCCCAGGGAGACGCCACTGCCTATCTGGGCGATCTCTTGGTAGTCGACACCGGCAGCGTGGAAATTCTCCGCGGCTCCGGCAGTTCGCTATACGGAACCAACGCCGCGGCTGGCGTAATCAATATCACAACGGACCAGGGCGGCGGCCGGTTGCGCGGTGACATCCTCACCGAAGGCGGGGGCTTGGGTCTATTCCGCGGCGCAGCCAAAATCGCCGGCGGGGCTGCCAACGACCGGCTTCTGTTTACCGCCGGCATCGCCCATCTGAACGTCACCAGAGGTATCGACGGGAACGACCGCGCACGCAACACCAGCGGCCAGGGCTTTGCTCAATACAACTTCAGCCCGTCCACTTCGCTCAGCGGCCGCGTCTTCGCAACAAACTCCTACGCGGACCTGAATGTTTCACCGTACGCTGCGGCGGTGCTGCCGTCTTCAGCGGTTGTACCCGCCATTCCCGGCGTCACGTTCTACCCCGGCCCGGACGATCCCGATTCGCACCGTAAGGCAAACTATGTAACGGGACTGGTAGCACTCAATCAGCGACTCTCGGAATCCGCGACGTTGCGGATCAGCTACCAGGGGCTGAAGACCAGCCGCGACAACCGCGATGGTCCCGGCGGGCCGCGCTTCCAGCCGCAGTTCTCCAATTCAAACAAGTTCGACGGCCGCATCGACACCCTGCAAGCCCGCGCCGACATCAAACTAGGCCGCTACAATCTAGTGACCGCAGGCTATGAATTCGAGCGCGAAACCTACCACAACATCAGCGGCGATGAAAACCCGGTAGCCGCCTTGCGTGTGGACGCGCGCGTTCGGGTGACGCAGAACAGCAACGCGGTGTTCGCGCAGGATCAGTTGCGTCTGCTGAACAACCGGCTGCAATTCTCCTTCTCCGGACGTATCCAGAGGTTCGCGCTAGACCGCCCGGACTTCACTGGAGGCAAGCCGCTCTATGCCTCTGTACCGCTGTTCACTCCGCAAAGCGCCTACACAGGCGATGGCTCAGTGGCGTACTTCTTCCCCAAGAGCGGCACCAAGTTCCGGGCCCACGCCGGCAACGGCTACCGCGCCCCTGCTCTGTACGAACGGTTTGGTTCGTCGTTCTTCTTCGGCAATTTCAGCGCTTCGGGCGACCCGCGCCTGCGTCCGGAACGGCTGCTCTCTGTCGATGCCGGCTTCGATCAATACCTCATCGCCTCCCGTCTGCGCGTAAGCGGCACATATTTCTACACCCGCATTCAGGAGGCGATTGTCTATGATTCCAGCGGGATCGTCAATCCCGGAACCGATCCCTACGGACGATTCGGCGGATACCGCAGCGCCCCCGGCGGCCTGGCCCGCGGCGTTGAGATCTCAGCCGAAGCCAGCGTAACGCGCACCACCACCGTCAACTCGTCCTACACCTATACCAACGCCAAAGAGCGCACCAGCACGCTGGCCGGCGGCTACCTGCCCTCCATTCGCATTTTCAAGAACATGTTCACCGCCACGGCGTCACAGCGCATCGGCCGAAGGATCGACATCGCCTTCGACTTCCTGGCTGCCAGCCCCTACGTCTACCCTCTTTTCACCGCAACCGGAAGCCGCCCGTTCCAGTTCGACGGTCCGGTCCGCGGCGACTTGGTGGTCAACTACAACCACCCGATCTCCGACCGCCAAACCCTGCGCCTCTACACCCGTGTGGAAAATGTTTTTAATAGGACATACTTTGAAGATGGCTTCCGTACCCCGAAAGCATGGGCGGTAGCAGGAATCAAATGGATATGGAATTAGCCCACCTTCGCGAAAACTACACCAAAGGAGGTCTCGCCGAACGGGACCTCCACCAGAATCCGTTCGAACAGTTCCGCATCTGGTTCGAGCAGGCGCAATCGGCCAAAATCACTGAGCCGAACGCGATGACCCTGGCGACGGCGACCCCGGACGGCATCCCGTCCGCCCGCATCGTGCTGCTGAAGCACTTCGATGAGCAGGGCTTCGTTTTCTTCACCAACTACGAAAGCCGGAAAGGCGGGGAAATGGAGGAGAACCCGAATGTGGCCCTGGTGTTCTACTGGGCCGAACTGGAACGCCAGGTCCGAATCGCCGGAACCGTCGTCAAGACATCGCGCGGGGAATCGGAGGCATACTTCGCCCAGCGCCCCAGGGCCAGTCAACTGGGCGCGTGGGCGTCGGAACAGAGCACGGTTGTCAAGAACCGCCAGTTCCTCGAAGAACAACTAACCTCGCTGACGAAATGGTATGAAGGCCAGGAAATCCCGGCTCCGCCGTACTGGGGCGGCTACCGCGTGCAGCCTGAGGTAATTGAATTCTGGCAAGGCAGGCACAGCAGATTGCACGACCGGCTCGTCTTTAGCAGGGTGAATGAATCGAAATGGCAGATTGAACGGCTCTCCCCATAATCAGGCGTCCACAAACCGGACGGACACAGCAAGTCGCGCGATGTGCCAAATTCCCTGTCGATCCGCGTGAATCGGGTGCTACTGTCCTTGGCGGCGGATAACGCCGGCTATTTCTTAGACGCTACACTAATAGGGAAGAGCATTCGCCATGATAAACATCACCTGGCTGGGCCACGGCACATTCCAACTGGAACTCGAAACCGGCGAAATTGTTGTTCTCGATCCCTGGATTGAGGGCAACCCGTCTTATCCCGCGGCCCATTCGTTCGCGCGCGTGGACGCTATCCTTATCTCGCACGGCCACTTCGACCATATCCATGATGCGGTACCCCTGGCCACGAGATTTTCGCCACAGGTAGTCGCCATCTACGAAACCTGCCAGTGGCTTGAATCGAAAGGTGTGAAGAATTGTCGCGCGATGAACAAGGGTGGAACCCAAAACGTGGGGCCGTTCAGCGTCACCATGACTCACGCCATCCACAGTTGCGGAATTCTGGACGACGGAAAAATCATCTATGGAGGCGAGGCCGCGGGCTACGTATTGCATCTGCCGGACGGCCGCCGGATCTATTTCGCCGGCGACACCAACGTTTTCTCGGATATGGCTTTGATCCAGGAACTCTACCGGCCCGAGCTGGCGTTTCTGCCCATCGGAGACTTATTTACCATGGGGCCCCGGGAGGCTGCGGTAGCTTGCCGGCTGCTCAAGGCCCAAAAAATCATCCCGATGCACTTTGGTACCTTCCCGCCCCTGACTGGTACTCCAGCCGCGCTCGCAGATCTATTAAAAGGCTCTGATTCAACTGTTTGGCCGCTCGTACCCGGCCAAGCGGTATCTTGGTGAACAGTACCGGAACGAAAACTACCGTTACTGATCGCCGCGAAATGGTACAGTACCTCAGCAAGGCCGCTAGTGTGTAAAATCGGTCAATTCCGGTTAATATATATTGTGTTGCATCGAGCCCACCTTGGGATTAACGCGGCAGTCCTGGCACTGGCACTGGCGCTACTGCTTCCGCCTGTCGCAATGGCGCAGATTTCCATCCGGCCCCCGTCAGCTCCAAAAAATCAGCAGACACTGTCACCCATCTCGCTCAATCATTTGTTCGTGGTTCTTGATCCGCAAACTTACTCGGAAATCGTCAAGAGCGACTTCCTGCACACCGAGTTCGCTCCCATGGAACAGCGCGCAACGGTACGTGCCGATCAATCCTATAGAGGAATCTACCTTTACGGCTTCAGCACATACATTGAGTTGTTCCAATCCACGGAAGCCGCCGCCAGAGGCTTCAAGTTGAACGACGCGGGCATAGCCCTTGGAGTAGAAGAACCGGGTGCAATCGTAGATTTGCAATCGAAAATGGCCTCCAAGATCCCCGCCCATCAGTCCACCATCACCCGCCAGTATTCCGATGAGCAGTTACCCTGGTTCTATCTGGTGGAGCCGAAGGATTTTCCGTTCCGCACCTGGGTGATGGAATACCATCCCAGCTTTCTGGCGCAATGGAACCCAAGCACCGTGGCCACCGCCAACGAAGGAATCGCGCGAAATCTGGTGATCGACCGTTACAAGTCCATTGTCGACGACGCGCCCAAAGACCCCTGTTTTCGCGACATCACGGGCGTTACGCTTGCGGTCGACAAAGATACCCTCACGAAACTGGCGCAACTCTATCAGCTCTGGGGAATGCGGCTGCGTTCCAAAGGCGGTCTGGTCAACCTGGAATCCGCGGACCTGGCCATTCATCTGGTTCCGGAGACCCCAACCGCACGGGGTATACAGCAGATCGAGTTTCGCCTGAACCGTATGCCGAAAGACCCGGCCCCCCGCCGCTTCGGGGAGAAATCGGTGCTTACATTCCACGGCAAATTCGGCACCTGGGCCTTCTAGCATAAGTTAATCGGAGTGAACCGCCGTCAAACGGCAACCCTCCGGCCCTTCTTTCCAGCCAACTTGTGCTAGGACGGCGGACCCCCGGTCCGCGGCCGACGCCCTCGTCGGCCCTTCTTGTGGTATCAACCGCGATACCGGCAGGCAGAGCTACTCTTGTGCGTCCACCTGCACGTCCACCCGTAACTCCATTTGTGAGCCGCTAATACCCACGGAGCGCGAGCCGGGTGCCTGGTAAACCACGGAATTCCACCTGTCCAGCGGCGAAGCTTTGGGACGCTCATGGCAGGTAAGGAACGGGGTGCTAGGACGGCGATAAGATGGACGAGCCTCGCCGACGGCAAGTAAGCCGAAAATTTGACTGGATTTGATTAGAACCCGATGTCCAGCGTGGTTCCAGGTTGCGTGATCATATGATTTCCTTGGGAGCAAATTAGTGGACTTTACTTTCGCGGAATCCTCCCCGTCTCCCACCCGCCGTGCAGATCGAGGTCACCGTCCTCTTTCGCTTCACTTCGCGCGGCTCATTCCACCACGCGCAAGCGGTGGCATCAGCGCTCCCGCCGCCGCAATTTCCGGACGCAGTCAGCCTGTTGGCATCCCCGGGAGTCAGGTATATAAGACGGGAAATCGAAGCCTTTAGCCAAAAAGTACCAACCTGCTCCTAAAGGTTGGGATGTAGGCTGTCGATTACCTAGGTTGAACAATGAACGCCTTACTGGAATCATACGCATGAATCGTCTGGCATCGCTCTTAGCATTTGCAGCGGTTAGCGCCGCTTCGTTGTACGGCCAGGATGTGGTGAGTAGCGTCCAGGTGTCCACCTCTCCTTCTGGAGCGATGTTCACTGTGGATGGCACGCAGTATAACTCTGCCGCTTTCTTCACCTGGGCCAAAGGAAGCAAACACACTCTTGCATTCGTGGCGAATGCCGGGCCTACCCTCCAAGTTAATGTTCCCCAGGGAACCCAATATTCATTTGGCGGTTGGAAAGATTCCAAAGGCCAGCTTGTCGCCACCAGCGATATAGTGCAAGTGGTCACTGCCGATCCAACTATCACTTCCTACGTAGCCTCGGTCGACGTGCTTTACCGCGTCCAATTCAAATTGCAGGATACTCTGGGGTCTTCCGGCTTACCGCCCACCTGCGGCGCGCCAGGCAGCCAGGCCGGTAACACTTCCAGAGCCGGCGTGGTCTACTTGGGCGGAACCTGTTACTGGACTGACGCCACAATCTACTTGCCCGCCGGCCTCGTCAGCCTGAATGCTTTTCCGTATCCCGGATATGTATTTGACGGCTGGACGAGCAACATCGGAATTCTGGATTCCTCTCTGCGCCAGTTTGATCTACGCGCCGCCATCACCTTGGCTGCGAGTTTCTCGCCGGCTAAGCGGGTGCGGTTCTTCACTTCGCCGGCGAATTTCTCGGTATTGATTGACCGGACGCCCACGCCGACTACGTCTTCAGTTCCGTGCGCCACCGGCGCACTCCAACCGCCTTTCATTACAGGTGGTCCGTTCTCCGGCCAATCTCCGTTGTGTCTGGGTGAATTCGATTTCGCAACCGGCTCACAGCATATTCTCAGCGCCCCCTCGCCACAAAGCGATGGAACGGGAAATCTGTACGTATTCGATTCCTGGAGCATTGGGGGAGGTCAAAATACGACCTATACCGCCAAGGTGACCAACATTCCCGAAACAATCACGGCGAAGTTCGTGCCTGGCGCCCGCGTCAGTTTTGTGACTACGCCAACCGTCCTGAAGCTGACCGTGGATGGGCGCGACAACTGGCCGTCTCTCAACTTTGTGTGGGCCATCGGCTCCAAGTACACCGTCTCCGCGCGGGCCGAACAGTTCGATGCGGCGGGAAGGAAGTACGTCTTCAAGGGATGGTCGAACGGCGGCGCGGCCACGCAGGATGTCGTCGTGGATGCCAGCGCCGCAACCAACGGCGGACTGCGCCTGATCGCCAACTACGATTTGCAGAACCGTACCGTGATCGGAAGCACCGTCCCGGGCCTGAAGGTCAAAGTGGATGGCGTCGACTGCCTCACTCCGTGCCTGGTGGATCGCCCGAACGGAGGCTCGGCGAGTGTGTCCGCGCCCTTGACGATTCCTCTGTCCGACGTCAGCCGGTATGAATTTACCGTGTGGCAGGATGGCGGCGGGGCTGACCGCATGGTCACCTTCAACAAAGATTACCAAACGGTAAACGCGAACTACCGGATTTCCAATAAGCTGACAGCCGTTTCCGATCCCGAGGGTGGCGCCGACATCCGGTTCGATCCGCCATCGGTGGACGGCTTCTACCCGGCGGATACATCGGTGACCGTCACCGCAGCGGTAAAGCCCGGGTATAGGTTCCGCCGTTGGGAAGGCGACCTGGATGGAACCTTCCGCACCGGCTCGGTCTTCCTGTCAGTTCCGCGAATCGTCCGTGCCATGCTCGACCGTGTTCCTTACATTGCTCCGGCGGGCGTGAAAAACTCCGCGGGCGACACTCCGGCGCAGGGTGTAGCCGCTGGTTCTATCGTCTCGATTTACGGAGTAAACCTGGCTACCAGGTATGAAGTTGGCCCGGCGAACCCGCTGGCGCAGAGCATCGCCGGCGTCATATTGCTTCTCGGCGACCGCATTCTGCCGATTGTTTATGTTTCGCCGGAACAGATCAATGCCCAGTTGCCGGACGATCTGGTGGAGGGAGCCTACAGCCTGACGGTGAAGAACGAAGGGTTCCCCGACGTGACGGCGCCATTCACGGTTGTTCGAAATGCGCCTGGACTTTTCTCCAACGCAATCAATCAAAAACAGTATGTTCTGGCGCTGCACGAAGATGGAACCGCTGTCACACCCGACAGTCCGGCCCGGCGGAATGAACTTGTAACGCTGCTCGGAACAGGCTTCGGCCCCTATACCAGAAGGGTTCCGGAAGGATTCGCTGTTCCCGATACCCCGATTGCGCCACTTGCGGATACCGCCGAAGTTGTTGCCGGCGCGCTGCGGCTGCAACCCACCTTCACCGGGGCGGCCCCGGGTTTTGTCGGGGTTGCTTCCTCGAAGATACGCATCGTTGCGGACTTGCCCGCTGCCTCCAGCGTCGAGCTTCGCATTGTTGTAAACGGACAGGACAGCAATACCGTTCTGTTGCCGGTTGAATAGCCGGTCAGATGGCAAGAAGTGGTTGCAATTTCCGCTTCCCCGCAACCGCCCGGTGAGGTGGGGCGGACGCCCGCGCCCGCGCGGGTCCCCCAGGACCCGCCTCCGGCCGCTATCGGAAAACCGCACCCGCTCGTTCGCCATAAGCGGATGCGATCCCAAAAACAGTTAAGACCCCCCTGGGCAACCCCGATTTCCGTCTTCCCCTCGTATCAGCTAAACTAGTTTATTAATCTCAAACAGAACTTTAGTCGGATGAAACCTGCCCGGTCCGATGAACGTCTGGAGAAAGACGCAGAGTGGAAAGGAACTAGTTCTTCATCATGATGTTTTCCAGGCTCAAATGCCTGACTACCGTCGCAGTGTGCGCTCTGTGCCTCTTAACCACCATTGGTCTTTCTACAATGGCGGCGCAGCAAGCCCCGGCTCAGCAGGCGCCAGCAACCCAGACGCAACAACCCCCGGCTCCTAAGAAGGCAAACCCTTTTGAATCGGTGCCGTCCGGAAAAGCGCCGGACGCCCCGCCACCCGCGGCAACTCCGCCCGGGCAGGTTCAACCCGGTCAAGTTCAATTAGAGACGCCCAAGGCTGCCGCCGAACCAGCGAAACCCGCCGCCGGCACCGATAACGTGATCGATTCGATCGAGTTTCGCGGTTCCAGGCGCGTGCCGCAGGAAACGTTGCGAGCCCTCACCTTTACCAAGAAAGGCGACAAGTACGACGAGGATGCGCTGCACAGGGATTTCATGGCCCTCTGGAATACAGGCCGTTTCGACGACATCAAGCTTGAGAAGGAGCCTGGCCCTGCCGGCTGGATCATCCGCTATGTCGTTACCGAACGGCGCGTGGTCCGTTCAATTAAATACGATGGCGCCAAGTCCGTCACGGTGTCCGAAATTCTGGACCGCTTCAAGGAACGGAAGGTCGGGCTCACCGTGGAATCGCAGTACGATCCGAATAAAGTCCAGCGGGCCGCCAACGTGCTAAAAGAATATCTGGCCGAGCGCGGCCGCCAGTTCGCCACCGTCGAACCCGATCTTAAACAGATTCCTCCCTCGTCTCTAGAAGTGGTTTTTAAGGTGAACGAAGGGCCGAAAGTTAAGGTTGGTGAAATTACCGTGGAAGGCAACACGATCTTCACCGACAAAGACATTCGCCACGCCATGAAGAATCTACGTCCGATTGGTGTTCCTTACTCGATCTTTCTCGAAGAATTGTTCGCCAAGAGCTTCGATTCCACCAAGCTGGAGCAGGACAAAGACATGGTCCGGAATTTCTACCAGGAACATGGCTACTTTACGGCTCGCGTGGTGGATTCCAAGATCGAAATTGTCGATGTCGGCGGCAAGGGAATGACCATCCCTTTGATCAGACCGAACAAACCCGGCAAGCGCGCCAATATCGCGCTCAGCCTAGAAGAGGGCCGGCAGTATCATCTCAACAAGATCAACTTCATCGGCGTAAAGCTCTTCCGCACTCCGGAAACTTTGATGCGTCCGCTGTTTCAGATGCAGGAAGGCGACATCTTCTCCACCGCCAAACTCCGCAAGGGCATGGAGAACATGCGCAAACTATACGGCGAATTCGGCTACATCGATTTCGTGCCGGAGCCGAGTCCGGAAGTGGTTCCTAATTCCGATAAAATCGATCTGTCCTTCAATGTGGACGAAGGGAAGCAGTTCTTTGTCCGCCGCATCGATTTCTCCGGAAACACTACCACCCGCGATAAGGTGATCCGCCGCGAACTGCTAATCGACGAAGGCGATATGTACAACACGCGCCTTTGGGAGATCAGCGTGCTGCGCCTGAACCAGTTGGGATACTTCGAGGCGCTCAAGGCGGAAGATGCGGCTACCATCAGTCGCGATCCAAAGACAAACACCGTGGATCTGACGCTCAAAGTGAAGGAACGCGGCAAGAACTCGATTCAGTTGAACGGTGGAGTCTCCGGTATCGCCGGCAGCTTTATCGGCTTCCAGTACTCCACCAACAACTTCCTCGGATTAGGCGAAACGCTCAGCCTCGACGCGCAACTCGGTGATCGTCTTCGCAACGTCACCTTCGGCTTCACCGAGCCTTACCTGTTCGACAAGCCGATGCAGAGCGGATTCACCATCTACACCAACCGCTTCAATTACGACCAGGGCAGGGAAGTGTCGCTCACTTCCGGCAGAAACCTGATCCCGCTGTTCAATGCGCTGGGCAAGGATAACTTGCTCAACTACGTTTCTAACGGCTACGGTTTTACCACCTACGTCAGCTATCCGATGAAGAAGCTGAGCTTCGCGCGTCTTGGCATGACCTACGGCTACGACCGGTCGAACATCACGACGCTGACAGAAGCTTCGAAACAGTATTTTCAGTTCATTAACTTCCAGGGCATTGGCGGCCCGAACTCGCTAAGCGGCATCAAGACCAGTAAAGTAGTCCCGTCATTCAGCTACAACACGGTGAACCATCCGATTACTCCCACGGCTGGAAAATCGATTTTCCTCTCCACCACTTTTGCCGGCAGCTTCCTGGGCGGCAACGTGAACATGATTGAACCCACCATCGATATGAAGTACTTCCGCAAGGGATTCAAAACGGGGCATGTGATCGGAATGCATGGATTGGGACGCTTCCTCACCGGCTATGGCGGGAAAGTGGCTCCGCCGTTTAACCGTTTTTACATGGGCGGAGAGAACGACATTCGCGGATTCGAGATCTGGGGAATCAGCCCCATCGCCTACATTCCCAGCTCGGCGACAGTCAACGTTCTCAATAACGACGGCTCTCCCCGTACGCAGAAAATCATTGTAAATGGCGCAGTGACCACGGCCGCCGTCACGCAGCAGATCCCGATTTATCAACTGACATTCCCCGGCGGCGATACACAGGGTGTCGGCAACTTGGAATATCGTATTCCGATCTTTGGCCCGGTAATTCTAGCGGCCTTCTTCGACGTTGGAGTAAATAGGATTTCGAGGCCTGCGCAGCTTGCTCTCAACCCCGGACGGCTCTCTGAATTAAATGGGCAGTTTCCGCAAGCTAATTTTAACGGCCGGGCCTATGTCTCGCCAGGCACTGCGAAAATGCGAGCCTCCACCGGACTTGAGTTGCAGGTGATGATGCCGGTGGTGAACGCCCCGTTCCGATTGTATTGGGCCTACAACCCGTCGCGGGTGGAGCAGTATCTACAAGCTCCCATTGTTGCCGACCGATCGATCTTCCCTAACGCCGCGACGTTCCAGAATGCGATAGCCAGCTATGGCAGGCCTTCGCCGTTTTTTGAGAAACGGAGCACATTCAAGTTCTCTATCGGGAGAACCTTCTAGTCTTTGGTGGCCGGCCCCCTGGCGGGTCCTGCGCAGAGATATGCTAGTATGATCAATTCAGGAGTCTTACACGTGAAACTTAGTTCTTTAGCTCTGCCCTCGCTGGCCCTCGGCCTAGCCATGATTTCGAGCGCGCAGACAGCCCAGCCCCCGACCAAAGTCGGTATCATCCACATCCAGAACGCCATTCTTGGCACCAAGGACGGTCAAAAGGCCCTCCAGGAGCTGGAAGCTCGTTCCGCCCCGAAGAAAAAGGAACTCGAAAAACGGCAAGGCGATATTCTCGCGCTCCAGGAACAGCTCAATAAGAGCAGCAATGTCGGCGGGGAAGAAGCCAAGCAGAAGTTGATGCGCGAGATCGACCAGAAGAAGAAGGCCTTTAGCCGCGATGTAGACGATGCCCAGGCCGATCTCGATCAGGAGAACCAGAAGGTGTTGAACGAGCTCGGCGGCAGAATCATGGCCGTCCTGGATAAGTATTCGAACGATAATGGCTATGCGTTGATTCTGGACGTCAGCAACCAGCAGACTTCGCCGGTGCTTTTCGCGGCGAACGGCATTGATGTCACGCGCGATATCATTGCGCTCTACGACAAGAATTCGCCCGGCATGACTTCGGTCCCGGCGGCAAAACCGGCCACGGCTTTCGCTCCGGCTCCCTCCAGGCCCGTTGGCGCGGCTGCTCCGAAACCGGCGGCTCCCAAGCCAGCCGGCCCAAAGTAATTTCGCCGCGGTAGTTCCCGTTGTAGTTACCGTTGTAGTGACAGTGTAGTCCCAGCGCGCTCCTGCCGGCCTCCGCCCGGGAGCGCGGCCTTTCCTCCGGCTTTCGCACCCCCCCCGCCGCCAATTGAGAATTTAACAGCAAGTTCCGGATATCCCTTTCCCCTGCCCGCTCGGTAGAATTGGGCATGAAACGGAGAGGCTTTCTATTCACCGCACTTGCAGTTCTTCCCAAACCCGCCTCCTCATCGGGAACGCAGCAGGACCTGATCTGGTAACCCGCTTCCATCCTTTGGCAGCTTGAGGAGGGTGGCGCAAATTACGCCGTCCTCGACGGAGACCGCGACGCTTCCGGTAACCCGTTCACATACGCCTTCCGGATGCCCGCCAACCTATGGGTTCCAGCTCACAGCCACACGGCATAGGCGTTAACGTAAGCTAAACTGCGGACATCGTAGCAGCACTCCCTCACGGCGAGCGGCTCGGTTAACCTATTGATCCTACGGAGCCGCGCGCGTAAGCAAGCGGTGGATCATAGCCGAATTACGGAACATTTTCAATAACAAACGTTCTTATTTTAACGCCTATGCAGCCAGACGGGGCGGACTCTTACCGGGTTTCGGCCCTAAACTCAACAGGAAGACCGCCCGCCTCATCCCGGCCCGCGGTTACTTCATCGTTCGGGCCGGCGAGCCTCATTTTGAAGGCTGCACTGAGCAAACGCTCCTCATCGGGTCCGCTCTGGGCGGCTGGAAAACCCGCAACTTTGAATGAATTCGTGCGCCGGGGCGGACAGAATTCCGGCGTTCTCATTCGGAAGCCGTGCAATCCCGCCATCGCGCCGTCCCTGCCGCTTCCGCCGGCCGTTGAAAAAAACAGTTCCCATTTGGCTGAATCCGGCAGGGTTTTTGCGCATTCAATAGTGTGAGGGCTTTGGATTGAAACCTCTGTCTGCTACGACAATCGCGTTCGCCGCTTTGGTGACCGCCTATCTAAATGAGTTTGCGGTGGGGGAAACCATTCCTGCGCCGCCCTTCCGGGATGCCGGGGAATCGCCCGTCGGCATCAGCCCGCGCAATACCTGCAGAGGCTACACCCGCGGGTACGACAGCGCATCACGGTAATCCGAACGCGATAATATTGCCGCCCGCCGCTACCGCCACGAACTGTTTCCCATCCACGGCGTAGGTCATGGGGGAAGCTTTCCAGGTTTCGTTGGTGTGGAAATGCCAGAGCGGACTTCCGTCCTTCGCGTTCACGGCTGCCAGCGCTCCGCTGTCGTCTCCAAAGAATACCAGGCCTCCGGCGGTGGAGAGCACGCCCCCCCAGCTATCGGCCGGGCCCACCTGCGGAACCTCCCACACGATTTTCCCGGTCTTCACGTCCAGCGCCCGCAGAAACTTCTGGCCCGGCTCTCCAGGTACGCGCCGGGTTCCCCCACCGTAGAAAGACTGGCCGGGCTCCCACCACGCCGACGACTTCGTATAGATGTTGCAACTCTCCAGCGCCATCAGGTAGAACAGGCCGGTGTCCGGATTGAAGGCGGTAGACATCCAGTTCGTTGCGCCCTCCACGGACGGACAGGCCTTGGTTCCTTTGACGCTAGGCTCGGCGTCTTTCAAAACCTTCGGGCGGCCATCGGCGCCGATGCCGCTGGCCCAAGTCATTTTCTTCACAAATGGCTGGCCCAGCAGGAATTCACCCGTCAACCGGTCCAGCACGTAGAAGAATCCGTTACGATTCCCCTGCAGCAGCAGCTTTCTCGGCCGGCCGCCGAACTCGGTGTCCACCAGCATCGGGGTTTCCGCCGCGTCCCAATCGTGCAGGTCGTGCGGCGTGAACTGGTAATACCAGCGCAGCTTTCCGGTGGCGGGTTCCAGCGCAACCACGGAACTGGAATAGAGATTGTCGCCTTTTCGTTCGTCGCCATTGTAATCGGGGCAGGGATTGCCGGTCGGCCAGTAGATCAGGTTGGCGGCGGGGTCGAAGGTGCCGGTCAGCCAGGCGGTGGCGCAGCCGTGCTCGATGGCCCGTCCCACCCAGGTTTCCGATAGCGGCTCGCCGGGCTTGGGCATGGTCCAGAATCGCCAGACGTGTTCGCCGGTTGAGGCCTTGAAGGCATCGATGAAACCCCGCGCGCCTTCGTCTCCCCCGGACGTGCCGGAGAGCACCAGATCGCCAGCCACCAGCGGTGCTGACGTGGCGCCATAGTGTTGGCGGAAGTCCGCCATTTCGGCGTCCCACAACAGGTTGCCATTGGCGCGGTGGAGTGCGATTACGTGTGCGTCGTCGGTTGCCAGGAATACCCGTTCGCCCAGTACGGCCACGCCCCGATTGATGGCGCCCCCCGCGTCCCCGATCACGCCCTTGGTCAGCGGGCGCGCGTAGTGCCAGATTTGCCGGCCGCTGCGCCCGTCCAGCGCATACACTTCATTGGCGGTAGTCACGTACATCACTCCGTCCACAACCACCGGCGTTAGCTCCAGGCGCCGGGCGTTTCCGATCGGGAAAACCCATTTGGGCGCCAGGCCGGCGACGTTCGCGATTTTAATGCCGTTAAGCGGGCTGTGCCGGTTGCCGCTCAGCTGCCCATGATAGCTGGGCCAGTTTCCAGGTTTCGGATTGGCCAGTTCGGCGGACGAAACGCCGGCGTCGAGCTTTGGATTGGGAGTGGCGGTGAAGGGAATGCCGTCCAGCCGCAGGCTCGCGAGGTAGGCGGTCAGATCGCGGACCTCCTCCGGGGTCCCGTTCACCGGCGGCATCAGCGATTTCGGGTCATGTACCAAGCTCTTGACATCGCTCTTCGCCAGCAGTTGCAGCGAGCCGTCCAGCGCCTGCATCTGCAGGTCGTAATCGCTCTCATTTTTAACCAGGCCTTGCAGTGTCTTTCCGTTCTTCAGGTGTACGGTAACAAATTTGTAGCCGGGGGCGACAATTGCGCCGGGATCGCGCAAGGACTGGGTAATGAAGGCCAGCCTGCGGGCGCCGCCCAGATTCGAAAGGTCGGGCCCCAGCACCCCGCCTGCGCCGCGAATCATGTGGCAGCCATCGCACTTTCCTTTCCCGGCGAAGAAGCGCTTGCCGGCTTCGGCATCGCCCGGCAATTTCTGATCGGCTGCGGGCGAGCGCAGGCCTATGACGTAATCGACGATGGAACCCAGCGCCGCCTCCGGCAGCGGAAAGGCGGGCATGCCGGATTCGGGGATGCCGTTATGAATCACATCGCGCAGGGCTTGCCGCGTTTGCGTGCGGGAACGCCGTCCGTCGACGATGTTCGGGCCGCGTTCGCCGCCCGCGCCGTCCGAGCCGTGGCAAGGGGAGCACCGCGATGCGAACTCCTGGGCACTGGCGGCGGCCAATGAAATCAGGAAAACGGGGATAAGCCGGTGTGCAACCATCTATCGATAGTACCTGAATCGAACGGACATCAAAGTTGCTAAACTTTAGAATGCCATGTCACAAAAGCTTAGCCTCCTCATGCTGGCGGTTGTGCTGGCGCTGCCGGCCAATGCGCAGTTCGGCAAGGTTCTCGACGGTCTTACCAAGCGCAGTAGCGGACCAGCCGATTCAAAGAGCGCCTCGGGGCTGAAAGAAGCTCTGCGGATCGGCACCGACCACGCGGTGGATCTGACCGCAACCGCCGATGGATTCTTTAAGAACGAAGCCATCAGGATTTTATTGCCCGATAAACTGCGGACGGTGGAAAAAGGATTGCGCATGGCGGGCATGGGCGCCAAGCTGGATGAATTCGAGCTGAGCATGAACCGCGCAGCCGAAAAGGCCGCTCCTGCCGCCCGCGGCATTTTTAAGGATGCCGTTGTGAAAATGACCTTCGACGATGCCCGCGGGATTTTGACCGGCGGGAATACCTCCGCCACGGACTACTTCAAAGCGGCGACTTCGGAAAGACTCGCGGCCTCATTCAAGCCAACGGTGGAATCGGCGATGGACGAAACCGGCGTGGTGAAGCAGTACAAGCAACTCACCGGTGGTCTTTCGTCGCTGCCGTTCGGATTCAGTCAGAGCTTCGACGTCACCGGCTATGTGGTTGGAAAGACCCTGGACGGATTGTTCTACATGCTCGGCCTGGAAGCGAAGAAGATCCGCACCGATCCAGCGGCGCGGATTACGCCTTTGCTCAAAGAAGTATTCGGCAAGCGTTGATCACCGCTGATAACCCAACTCTTCATGAACATGCCAAAGAAAGCAGTCGTTGCCGCTGGAATCGTGGCGGGTCTGGCCCTGGTAGTGGTTGGGGCTCTTGCTTTCGTGCTCGACGCGAACCAGTTCCGCCCGCTGCTCGAATCCCAACTCCAGGAACGTCTCCATCGCCCGGTGTCGCTGGGCGCGATGAGCCTGAAGATGTTCCCCTTGGCTATTCGCGTATCGGACGTCCTAATCGGCCAGCCGGAAGGGTTCAGTTCGCCGCAGCCTTTCCTGCGGGCGAAAGAGGTTTTCGTGGGTGTAGCGTTTCTGCCCCTGCTCCGCAAACAGGTCAGCGTCGATTCCATCCGGCTCCAGGCGCCCCGTCTCGAACTGATCCGCAATCAGTCTGGTGTCTGGAACTACGAAACCGGCGCCGGCGGACAGAACTCCGGTGCCGCAAACAACTTCACACTCGACGAACTCCAGGTCGAAGACGGACAACTGGCACTGGATGACCGGAAAGCGGCAACAGCCCGTGATGTCTACGAGCACATTGATGCCACGCTCAAAGGCGTGGGGCCGAACCGCCGCGGGTCCCTGTCCGGAAGCGTACGTCTGGACACTATCGCCGCGGCGCTGAAGATTCAGTCTGATTTCGAACTTGCCGATGCGCCGGCCGCAAAAGGAACACTCACTCTAATTTCGGACCGCAACAAGGATCCTCTCAACGTCGCCTTCGACCTGCGCCGCGCCGCCCATGGCCCGCTGGCCATCAATTCGCTGACTGCGAAAATCGGCGCGCTGGTGGCGTCGGCTACCGGATCCGTTGACATCGGCAAAACGCCTCCAACGCTGCGGATGCGCGTCCAGACCACCGGCGCGGCCATTGGCGATCTCACCCGCATCGCTGCACTATACGGAGCGGAATTTCCGGTGGGTCTCAAAGTAGATGGATTCCTGCAGGCAGACGTGCAAGTGACTGGAACCACCGAAAAGCCGTTACTTGCCGGTAAGATCGAAGCCACCAAGGCGCAAATCAGCGCCAAGGATCTGGCTGAGCCCGTGCGCGCCTCCGAGCTCTTCATTGATCTTACGCCGGATGTCCTCTCGACGCGGCCCTTCACTCTTGAAACCGGCGCCACGCGGCTCACGGCGCAGGCTATCGTCACCAATTACGGAAGTTCGTCCCGCACGGTTCAAGCCAGCCTCGCGGCCAGCGGTGCGCGCGTGGAAGAGTTGCTGCGCATGGCCACCGCATACGGCGTGAAGCCGGCGGGCCTGGCTGGCACAGGAATGGTCAACATCGACCTCAAGATCTCCGCGGCGGGCAAGGCATTCCGCTACTCCGGGTCGGGATCTCTGCGTGATGTTTCGCTCACCTCCCCGAAGCTACCGAAAACGCTCAGTGTGACCGCGGCGGATCTCAAGTTCGCCGAAGATCGCATCGGGCTTGAGCATTTGCAGGCAGCGCTCGGGTCAATGCATCTGGATGGCGCAGTCTCGATTCGTGATTTCTCCCGGCCAGACCTCCAATTCAACGCACATATCGATCAGTTGAATGTGGCCGAGCTGCAGAAAGACTGGGGCAGCCATGAAGCAAAGAAGGACTCCGCGCCCATTACTAATATCGCGGCCAACGGAACCCTGACCGTCGACCAGATTATCGACCAAAAAATCACGCTGACCAGCGTTAAGACGACCATCAAACTGGCCAATGGCATACTCACGCTGGACCCGCTCTCGGCACTCGTCTTCGGCGGCCGGCAAAGTGGTTCTATCGTTGCCGACCTGCGCGGTG
>JANXXV010000595.1 GCA_025350445.1 Bryobacteraceae bacterium
AAAACGACTTGCAGGGTTTTGGCGCGGTTGTAGCGCTCCTCTACGCTCTTGAGAGTGCGCGAGAGGTTGGGGTCGGCCCCAAATATAGGCAAAATAAAGACGAAGGAGAGCAGAAGCCTGGCCACATAAGATTGACGCATGCCGGGGGCGATTCGTTGAGTTCAAAAGCGCTAGAACATACCGAGCCCCGCGCTCGGCAATCTGTGCTGAGTAACCTTAGAGATCGTTCACATGCCAATCTCCGGCGCAGCCCCCTGAGCGGGTATCGAGGAAACGCGGATTTACATGCCGCGCCCGGCAAGGGAGTGGATGTTGAGCCAAGCCAACGCCATCGACAACTCTTACGCCGGTGATCAGGATGTCAAATTGGCCAAATCAAAAGGGAGGAGATGAAGACTGATCCGAACGACTGCAGACGCATTCCGCCATTTCACGGTGAATGTGTGATTTTAATACACGGGGTGTGACACTATCGGACTAGTGAGGTTTTGGCGACGAGGCAATCATCGACAAAAACAGCCCGAAAATGATGAATCCGAGAACGAACACTGAGACAACCATAAGAATCTGAGACTCCCTTGCCAATTCCAGAGCAATTCCATCGCCACTCAGTTTGACAGTGTGCGATTGTGATACGTTTAGCCATATGAGAATGGATTTCGCTTACGGAAAAACAGGCATCTCACTGGGTTTGCCCGCCAACTTCAACTACCAGATACTGGAAGCCCGCTCGGCCGAACCTTTGCCCGACGCCGCGGCATCGCTGGAAGCCGCCCTGGATGCTCCGGCTGCCGGCCCCGCCTTGTCCGAGCTTGCTAAAGGAAAACGCTCGGTGGCCATTTCGGTGTGCGACATCACACGCCCGGCGCCGAACCGGCAGGTTCTGCCGCCGATTCTCGAACGGCTTCACCGCGCCGGCATCGCGAAAGACGCGGTCACTATTCTGATTGCTACGGGCTTGCACCGCCCGGCTAGCGACGCCGAGATTCAGGAGATTTTGGGCCCGGACATTGCGGGCGCTTACCGCGTGGTTAACCACAACGCGCGCGAGCTATCCGAACACCGCGCGCTCGGCAAAACGCAATCCGGCACGCCGGTCTATATCGACGAGCGATTTATGGCCGCCGATCTACACATCACGCTTGGATTCATCGAGCCGCACCTCATGCTCGGATTTTCCGGCGGCCGGAAGCTGATTGCCCCGGGCTTGGCTGCCCAGGAGACCATTAAGGTGCTGCACAGCCCCAAGTTCATGCGCGATCCGCGTGCGGTTGAAGGTTCCGTAGCGGACAATCCACTGCATCGGGAGCTGCTCGAAATCGCTCGAATGGCCCGTCACGACTTCCTGGTGGACGTGGCGCTAACCCGTACGCGCCAAATCGCGGGGGTCTTCGCCGGCGATCCGGAGAAGGCGCATGCGGCCGGGATGCAATTCGTATCCCGCGTCATGCTGGAACAACTGGCCGAACCGGTGGACGCCGTGATCACCAGTTGCGCCGGCTATCCGCTTGACCTCACGTTCTACCAGGCCATTAAGGGCATTACCGCGGCGCAGCACATCCTGAAACCGGGCGGGAAGATTCTGCTGATTGCGGAGTGCCGGGAAGGCGCCGGCGCCCCCGAGTTCTGCCAAATGCTCAAGAAGACTTCTTCTTGTTCCAGCTTTCTGTCAATAATTGCGGAATCCGCGGTGGAAGTGGATCAGTGGCAGTTGGAAAAGCTGGCGCTGGTGGCGCAAAAATACGAAATCCTGTTTTACACTCCCGGTCTGCCGTCGGAATATCACCAGTGGTTGTGGGGAAAAGCACCGTCAACATTGGAATTGGCAATCGCGGAGCTGACCGGCGGACTGCCGGAGGGTGCGAAGATTGCTTTGATGCCGGAAGGCCCATATGTTCTGGCCAAGGCCCGGCAATTGGAAGCTGTCCGGGTATGATCCGTTTGGCCGCCATCTGTTTGCTTGCCGCCCTGCCGGCGTTTGGCGCCCTCCCCGCAACTTTGCGGAGCGGGATTGACCAGATCACCGGCATCAAGGGCGTTTATGTCGATGGCGAAGACGTTTACAAGATTAGCTTCCCGCGCACGGACGTTAGGGTGACCGTGGACCGTACCGCGATGAATTCGTTTATGGGTCTGACGTCGTGGGCCGCCTTTACCACCGGAACGCTGAAGGAAGCTATGGTGATGGGCGAACTGGCGGTGTTCGAAGATGAGGTGAATCCGGTTATCTCGACCGCGCTGGAGGGAGGACTGGAAGTTACCGCGCTTAACAACAACTTCCTGTTCGACAATCCGCGGGTGATGTTCCTGCACATCGCGGGCGGCGGGAAGGGCACCGATCTGGCGCGTGGCGTGCGGAAATGCCTGGACAAGATCAAGGAGATTCGGACCGTCTCAGCGGTACCTTCCGCCCAGTTTTCAGGCGCGGACATCCCGGAGAATAGTAAGATCACAGCGCAGCCGATCGACAAGATTTTGGGTGTGCGGGGGCAATCGGGCAGCGGGATGTACAAGGCTGTGGTGGAACGGCATTCCAGGCTTTATGGACGAGAGGTGGGCGGGCAGATGGGCGCCAATACGTGGGCGGCGTTTGCCGGAACCGACGACAACGCGCTGGTGGATGGCGAGTTTGCCGTTACCACCGCCGAGTTGCAGATCGTGCTGCGGATGCTGCGCGGCGCGGGCATCAATATCGTGGCGATTCATAACCACATGACGCACGAGGAACCGCAGTTCGTCTTTCTGCACTACTGGGGGAAAGGGAGTGCGGCAAAACTGGCGAAGGCGTTGCGGGGCGCAATGGACAAACAGGCCATGGGGGCCGGAACGCACATCGGCCACCAGGCGCACTAGTGTCCTGTCCCCCGTAAGAGTTGACTACGGGCGCAAGAGCGCCCGCCGAGGGGCGAACGCGCGGACAAGGTGTCTGCCCCACCTTGCGCCCGGTAGCATGTTGGAAAGAATTAGCCGGGACGGCATGCCAGGTTGAGCGCCGGCTTCACCGTCCCATCGCTTGATTCAGCTGTTTGCGACGGGGCGAGAAAGGAACATACCCGGTGAGCGGATGTCCCTCGGGAGCCGCCGCCGCTCACAAAGTTTCCGCCGCCGCCGAAGAGAGGTTGTAGGTTCACTTATGACCGAAACTCTCGCTCGTCCCAAAGCCCCTTGGGCGCTCCGGCTGCTGCCCCCGTTCCCGGCTGTTGCGCAACGTATTCTCGCTCTGGTCAGCCAACAGGATGTCACGGCTCGCCAAGTTGGGGATCTCATCAAGCTAGATCCCTCTTTTTCCGCCGAACTGCTTCGCTTAGCAAATTCGGCGCTCTTCGGCGCGCGCCGCGAAGTTACCAGCCTGGGCCAAGCTGTGATAATGCTTGGCATGGACCGGGTGAAGTCGATGGCCACCTTCGTCGCTGTCAACAACATGGTGCGATCGAGCCTGCGTATACAAGGACTGCGCAAGGTGTGGATGCACAGCCTGGTTACCGCGCTGATTGCCCACGAGGCCGCCCGCGCCGCACGCCTCGATCAAGACGCCGCCTATACGACGGGGTTGCTGCACAATCTGGGAACTTTGGGCCTGATGGCTGCCTATCCCGACGAGTACACAAGAATGCTGGAAGTCTCCAACGACTTCGGTTACGACCTGCTTCAGACAGAGCGCGATTTGTTCGAGATCGACCACTGCGCGGCCGGAGCTTACGTGGCTCAAGACTGGAATTTCCCGGACGAACTGGCGGCCGCCATCGCCACCCATCACGACGCCCCGGTCCGCGATGAACGCAGCCTGGAGAATGTTGTGAAGCTCAGTTGGCGCATTGCCGACGCACTCGGCTACGCTGCGTTCTCTCCTGAGAGGGATTGGGAGTTTGAGGAACTCACGGGATTCCTCCCAATCGCCCCTAATTCCTGGTTGGGCGGGTCAGCGGAGTTGGCCAAGACCGAGTTGCACGCGCGCCTGGTCGCCGCTCATTTGTAGGTGACGGAGAAGGCCGGACCATGAGGCCCGGCAATACCGGGTCCGGCGCACTGTAGACGTTCCCATTCCGCGTAGTCGATGGCCCACCGCCTGAAGGCGGTGGCGCTCATAACGGGCTGAAAGCCCTGTTCCGGCTAAAGCCGGCTGAAGGTTACCCGCACCAAGCGGGCTTCAACAAGTAGACGGACTTAACCGTCTACTTTAAAATCGTCGTCGCGGTCATCCTGCTGGTTCGCGATGTACTGTGCGATGATTTCGTCCGTCACATTCCCCGTACTGCAACAGAAGTAACCTCGCGCCCACATGTGCTGCCCCCAATAGTGCTTCTTGATGTGCGGAAACTCCAGCATGATTTTGTATGCTGTTTTCCCTTTCAGCATCTGCAGTAGCTTGCTGATCCCCATCTGCGGCGGGATTGACACCAACAAATGTACATGGTCTTTCGACACATGCCCTTTCATGATCTTCACATCGTGCGTCCCGCAGATCTCCCGTACCAGGTCCCTCATTCTAGGAGTCTGTCGGAATGAAGCTGTTTTCGACCAAGAATCAATCACTTACAGACCATGCAATGTTCGTAAGTTATTGATTCTACGTTCGAGAAATTCTATCTCCGATAGACTCCTAGTCGCCGCATCTCCCACCAACACCGGTTTTCGATATTTCGTCGTCCACACCAGATGCAGATGAATCTCATACACGGTGTGCGCGCCGCGTCGATACTCCGTCATCCCTCAAGACTACCCTGCGGCGCTCCTAGCTGAAGCCGTCGCCTAAAGGCGAGGGCTTGACCCCTCCCAGATGGAGACAGTCAACAACAACCGCCGGACTCTCTCTCCCGAGCGTCGTCCGGGTGATCCGCGCTTCCTTGTTTGTTGGGATACCTGGTGGTCCCGGACAAGGCAGGCAATGAAGAACGGCCGCGCAAGTTCAACGCATCGTTGAACGGCTATTAACCTAAAAACGGCAGTTGACTGGCGGCAATTCGGTCAACGTCTTGCGTATCAAGCCGATGCGAGAAAAGCAGTTGTCACCAGATTGGTGAGGTGCGGAGCAGTTGCTTTTCGTTACCGCTCGCTGACGCGCGCGGCTCGG
>JANXXV010000618.1 GCA_025350445.1 Bryobacteraceae bacterium
CAAACCTTTGCCATTCATCGCCGGGCATCTTGCCCACCAGCGATCCTTTGCCGTACACCACTTCGTCATGCGAAATCGGCAGTACAAAGTTCTCCGTGAAGGCATACAGCAGGCTGAAGGTGATGTTGTTGTGGTGGTATTTGCGGAAGATCGGAGCGATGGAGAAGTAATCCAGCATATCGTGCATCCAGCCCATGTTCCACTTCATGGTGAACCCCAACCCGTTCAGATAAACCGGCTTCGAAACGCCGGAAAATGAAGTGGATTCCTCGGCCACCGTCATGGCCCCCGGCACTTGGTGCGCCACTTCGTTGAACTTCCTCAAGAAACTGATCGCCTCCAGATTCTCGTTGCCGCCGTGAATGTTCGGCACCCATTCGCCGGGCTTGCGCGAGTAATCCAAATAAAGCATCGAAGCCACCGCATCCACCCGCAGTCCGTCAATGTGGTACACCTTCAGCCAGAAAAGCGCATTCGAAATCAGGAACGTCCGCACCTCGTTCCGGCCAAAGTTGAAGATCAGCGTGCCCCAGTCGCGGTGTTCGCCAAGCCGCGGATCTTCGTGTTCATAGAGCGCCGTTCCATCGAAATACGCCAGTCCATGCGCGTCCTTTGGGAAATGCGCAGGCACCCAATCCACCAGCACGCCGATGCCGGCCTGATGGCAGCGGTCCACCAGGTACATGAAGTCCTGCGGCGTTCCGAAGCGCGATGTAGGCGCATAGTAACCAATCACCTGATAGCCCCACGATCCGGAAAACGGATGCTCCATGATGGGCAGAAGCTCGATGTGCGTGTAGCCCATCCGCTTGACGTACTCCACCAGTGTGACCGCCAGCTCTTTATAGGAGAGACTTTCACCGTTTGGCTTTCTCATCCACGATTCCAGATGAACTTCATACACCGACATTGGCTCTTTCAGTACCGATTTCCCGGCCCGCGCCGTCATCCATTCCGAGTCCGCCCATTCATACGTGGCCAGGTCGCACACCACCGACGCCGATTTCGGAGTCACTTCACACGCAAAGCCGTAGGGATCGGCCTTCAACTGCCTATATCCCGCAAATCGCGATTGCACGTAATACTTGTAAGTCGATCCCGGCTCCAGCCCCGGTATAAAAATTTCCCACGCTCCGCCTGTCCGCGCGCGCATTGGGTGGCGGCGCGTGTCCCAGTTATTGAAATCGCCGGCCACCGACACAACAATCGCGTTCGGCGCCCACACCGCGAACCGCACGCCGGCCACGCCCTTTGATGTCACCAGGTGCGCACCCATCGAGTTGTAGCTTTCGTAGTGGGTTCCCTCGCCGTGAAGATAGAGATCGAAATCGGTCAGCAGGGGAGGGAAGCGATACGGGTCTTCTATCTCTCTGGCCGGGCCTTCTTCTGTCTGGATGCGCAGGCGGTATTCGGTTGGCTCGGATGGAAACGACGCTGTATAGAATCCTTGTGAATGCTTCTGCGTCATCGGGTACGCCTCGCCGCGCCAGATTACGTCAACCGCCGGCGCCTCAGGCAGAAACGCACGAATCTCCCACCCATCCTCCGCTACCGCGTGCGGACCAAGGATACGGAAAGCGTCGCCGTGATAGCCGCCAACGATGGCGTCAATCTCATGGGGGGCTTTCACTGTTTCAATTGGCATTGCCGCTATTATGTCAGCAATGGACAAATTTGTTGAGGGGTTGCCGAAGGCGGAGTTGCATTTGCATCTGGAAGGCTCCATGGAACCGGAAACTTTGGTGGAGCTCGACCCCGCGCTTTCTATCGAAGAAGCGAAGCGGATGTATCGCTATCCGGATTTCGCCGGCTTTCTGGCGAGCTACGTGTGGGCGGTGCGAAAGCTAACCGAACCCGAGCACTACTCGCTGATCGCCAAGCGGCTGCTCGAACGCCTGCACCAACAAAATGTGCGCTACGCGGAGATCACGCTCTCCGCCGGAGTGATCTTGTGGAGGAAACAGAACCTGACGGAAATCTATCGCGCCCTGCGCCGGGAAGCGGCAAAATCGCCTGTGCGGGTCTACTGGGTTTTCGATTCCGTCAGGCAGTTTGGAGTAGAGCAGGCGCAGACCGTTGCCGAGCGGGCGGTAGAGTTCGCCTGTGACGGAGTGGTGGCCTACGGCATTGGCGGCGACGAAGAGAAAGGACCGGCGAAGTGGTTCACCGAAGTGTTCGCCTTCACGAAGAGAAATGGCCTGCGGGCGGTTCCGCACGCAGGTGAAACCGTCGGGCCGCAATCGGTGTGGGATGCGCTCGATCTCGGCGCGGACCGCATCGGTCACGGCATCTCCGCCTCTCAAGATGACGATTTAATGCGCCATCTGCGCGACGCAAACATCCCCCTGGAGATTTGCATTTCGAGTAACGTGTGTACAGGCGTAGTGCCGTCGTTGCGCAATCACCCAATCCGCCGCTTATTCGATGCCGGCGTGCCCATCATTCTGAACAGCGATGATCCGCCGATGTTCCACACCACGCTGAACGGCGAATACGAAATAGCCGCCCGCGAATTTGGCTTCAGTGAAAGCGAACTGCGCGGTTTGGCGGCCAACAGCTTCCGATATGCCTTCCGATACAAGTAAAGTCGCATCCGAAGCGGCTACTCTGCCCGGTGGGGCAGACGCCCGCGTCTGCGCGCGACCCCTGGTCGCGCTCTTCCGCGCGAAAAGCCGCTAAAGCCGCACAAACCACTTCCTCCGGTACATCCCGCAAGCAATCGCGTAGAAGAATGCCACATTCGCCAGCGCATACAACAGCGAAGCATTCTCAGGCGAGGCCAGCGGCGCAAAAACATGCTCATAAATCGGAGCCTGCCATTTCGCAAGTCCCAGCAACTTCGCCATCAAGCTGGAGAGCGCGAACACCGTAATCGCATTCATCCCGAAGATGGAAAACGGTTTTACCCACTTCTGCCGCTTCCGCACATCGATCACCCAGTAACAACAGGCGAAGACCACCATTGCCATACCAGCCATGAAGACCGAAAACGAACTCGTCCAAAGCTTCTTGTTGATCGGCATCCACGTGGAAAGCATCAGCCCGGCGAACAGCAGCATATTGCCGGAAAAGAACATCCAACCCGCCTTCTCCTCCTGCGTCCATTTAGATTGCAACAACTGCCCCGCAAGCGTGCCGAACAGCACCGTCGCGATCGCCGGCAACGTGCTTACAATCCCCTCCGGATCCCACGTCTTCGACTGCACCCACATGTGGCCCTGCAACACCAACCCGTCCACATACTGCGCAAAATTTCCCTGCTGTTCCAGAATCCCCGCTCCGTAGCCCGGCACCGGATACAGTTTCATCAACAGCCAATACCCGCTCAACAGCGCAACAATCCAGCCGATGCGTCCGCGTAATTTTGTGAATAAAAAGATGCCGGCCGCAATCCAATAGCAGACGGCGATGCGCGGCAGCACTCCCGGAATACGAAAGGTCGCGAAGCGGAAGTAAGGGAAGAGATTGAGGAACCAGCCCAGTGCCAGAATCAGCAGCGAACGCCGTACCGCGTGTATCAGCAACCCCGCGCGTCCGTCGCCGCGCTCCACGCGTTTGGCAAACGAGAGGGTGACGGACACGCCGATAATCCACAAAAAGAATGGAAATACCAGATCGGTGAACGTCCATCCGTGCCACTCGGCATGTTCGAGCGGCGCATAGATGTGGTCCCAAGTTCCAGGATTGTTCACCAGAATCATGGCCGCGATGGTGCCGCCCCGGAAGACGTCAAGCGACAGGATACGATTTGCCGCCGGAGTGGATTGCAATGGGGCGCTCAAGCGTATCAGCATACCATCGCCGGCAGAGATAATGGAGCATAGATGAGTGAATACGATGCAATCCTGGTAGTCTCCTTCGGGGGGCCGGAGCAGCCGGACGATGTAATTCCGTTCCTCGAGAACGTGCTGCGGGGCAGGAATGTCCCGCGGGAACGAATGATGGCCGTTGCCGAACACTATTACCACTTTGGCGGCAAGAGCCCCATCAACGATCAGAACCGTGCGCTCATCGCCGGACTGCAAAATCTGCTCACCGCCGATGGTCCGCATCTGCCGGTCTACTGGGGCAACCGCAACTGGCATCCCATGCTGGCCGATACGCTGCGCCGGATGCGCGCCGACGGTGTCCGCCGCGCCATCGCATTCTTCACTTCGGCCTACAGTTCGTACTCGGGCTGCCGCCAGTATCGCGAGAACATTATCGCGGCGCGGGACGAAATCGGCGAAGGCGCGCCGGAAGTGGACAAACTCCGCGTCTTCTACAATCACCCCGGCTTCATTGGGCCAGTGGCGGAAAATGTAAAGGCCGCGCTGGCGAAGATTCCAGAGGACCGGCGCTCCACCGCGCACATCGCCTTCACCGCGCACAGCATCCCCACGGCGATGGCCGATACTTCCAACTACGTCAGGCAACTGGAAGAAGCCTGCCGCCTGGTGGCCTCCGCCGTGGGCATCTCCAACTGGAAGCTCGTCTACCAGAGCCGCAGCGGCCCGCCCACTCAGAGCTGGCTCGATCCGGACATCTGCGATCACCTTCGCGCCATGCACGCCACCGCGCAAACCAACGTCGTGATATCGCCCATCGGTTTCATCTCGGACCATCTCGAAGTGCTCTATGATCTGGACACCGAGGCTGCGGCCGTCAGCGCGGAATTGGGAATCCACATGGAACGCGCCGCCACCGTCGGCACGCATCCGCACTTCATCCGCATGATCCGCGACTTGATTCTTGAACGAATAGACAACGCAATGCCCCGTCCCGCCCTCGGCATGTTCGGCCCATCGCACGACGTGTGCCCTGTCGATTGCTGCCCGGGAATGAAACGGTCATGACGGAATCCGTCTGGGACTACCCACGCCCGCCGCGCCTCGAACCGTGCGCGAAGAACATCGAAGTGAAGTTCGGCGGTGTCGTCATTGCGCAGAGCACGCGCAGCCTGGCCTGCTCGAAACCAGTCATCCGCCCACTTATTACATTCCGCCGCAAGACATTCGCTGGGAAAACGTGTCACCCGGAACCGGCGGCAGTTTCTGCGAATTCAAGGGCGGCGCCACATACTGGCATGTCCGCGCCGGCGCACGGGTCGCCCGGAACGCCGCCTGGAGCTACCGCGAACCATCGCCGCCATACGCAGCCCTGCGCGATTACCTGGCCTTCTATGCAGCCAGAGTCGACGAGTGCTTCGTGGGTGGGTACAAAGTGCAGCCGCAACCCGGCGGTTTCTATGGCGGTTGGATCACGCCGGAACTCATCGGACCCTTTAAGGGGCCACCTGGAACTCTGGGGTGGTAACCGTTCGCTTGGCCCACCTTTCCACAGTCGAGCGCAATAGAATCATGCTGACCGGTTTGCTGATATAGTCGTCCATCCCGGCGGCGAGGCATCGTTCCCGGTCTCCGGCCATTGCATTCGCGGTCATCGCAATAATCGGTATCTCCCGTATTGGGGTGTTCAGGTTGCGGATCGCCGCCGTCGCCTCAAACCCGTCCATCTCGGGCATCTGGACATCCATCAGAACCATGTCGTAGTGGGTGCGCTGCAGTGCCTCTAAAGCGAGACGTCCATTGGCCACAGCATCCGCCGCAAAGCCGGATTTCTCCAGGATGCGCAGCGCAATCCGTTGGTTGATCTCGTTGTCTTCGGCTATCAACACTCGTGTCCGGGTTGGGAATTCCGGCTCCTCCCGATTCGGCGGCAGGGCTTCCGGTCTCTCCGCCGCTTGCTCCTCCGTCGTGCGCAGGGACAGGGTAAACCAAAAGGTGCTGCCTTTTCCTGCCTCGGTCTCAACACCGATTTCGCCTCCCATCAATTCCACTAACTGGCGGGATATGGCCAGACCAAGTCCGCTTCCGCCATGTTTCCGTGTAGAGGAATTGTCAGTCTGAGAAAACCGGTGAAATAACCGCGCACATTGCTCAGGCGGAATTCCGATCCCCGTGTCCGTCACCTCCACCCGGATCGAAATGCCGGCGGAAGATGTTTCAACCTGCCGCACCGAGACACTCACTCCGCCCTCTTCGGTAAACTTCAGCGCGTTTCCCACCAGATTGGTGATCACCTGCCTGATTCGTACCGGATCTCCGAATACCGACCGCGGGATGTCGGCAGCTAACTCGCGCGAGAGCTCCAGCCCTTTCGTCCTCGCCAGGATGGCCAAAAGCGAA
>JANXXV010000310.1 GCA_025350445.1 Bryobacteraceae bacterium
CACCAATTGGGTGAAAAGCCCTGTGCTTCCAAATAATTGAGAGCAATGGGTGTCTTGGGTTTTCATGTGCAACAACTGCCGCTTTCAGGATTAGACGTCCTGACCGTCAAACCTCACGACAGCCGCTGACCAAGGTTTTCAGGAGAGCCGTGTGCCGGAATTCTGCATGTCCGGTTCAACGAAGGGACAGTAGGTCACGTTGATTCGCCTGCTGTCCTAACTCTTCCGGCTAAGAATGTTTTCCGTGGCCCGGCGCCCAACTTTCCGCAAGCGCACCATTTCGTGACCGGAGCACTTCCAGACCAGCGCTAATAAAACGGGAACTGCGGATTGGCAAGGCTCGGCGCCCTACACCATTCTCCTGCCCGGCACGCCGTCAGTCGCATCCCTTGGCTTAGCGGCTGCGTTCTAAGCTTCTCTGACATACTCAAGCAGGAGACCTTGTAAATGTTAGACATGAAGGACAAAGTTGCCCTAATCACCGGAGCGGGCAGTGGGATTGGCCGCGCCACCGCTGAACTCTTCGCGGCGCGAGGTGCCAAAGTGGTCCTGGCGGCGCGTCGCGAAGGGGAGTTGGCTGCTCTAAAAAGTGAAATCGAGGCTCGTGGAGGAGCCGCAAGTGTGGTCGTCACCGACGTGGCCGTTGCCAAAGAAGTCGAGGCGATGGTGGCACACGCGATCGGCAAGTTTGGACGGCTTGATTATGCCGTGAACAACGCTGGGATTGAGGGCCAGATCGTAAGTATCACGGAGTTGGCCGAACAAAAATAAGATCGTGTAATTGGCACAAATTTGAAAGGCGCCTTTCTGTGCCTGCAGCACGAGGCGCGAGCCATGTTGGCTGGCGGACGCGGTGGTGCAATCGTCAACGGCGCAATTGTAAACGTCGGTTCGGTGAACTCATTCCTTGGGTTTGCATTCGGCGCTGGGTACTCGGCTTCAAAGCACGGATTGATCGGGCTGACCACAAGTGCCTCCGCGGAGCTGGCGCAACAAGGTATCCGCGTTAACCTAGTTTGCCCGGGTTTCATCGACACGCCGATGCATCACCGTGCACGTGGAATATTCGGTGATGACATCTACGATAAGAATCTGCTCCCACGCGTGCATACCAGGCGCGCGGGACGCCCAGAGGAAATAGCACAAACAATTGTCTTCCTTTGTTCCGACGCGGCCAGCTACATCTCAGGCACAACCGTGACGCCGGATGGCGGGTTTACTCTAACAATATGACCCTGGAGTTTTGGGGGAACTGATTTCTGAAGATTACCCGCCGAAAGCCGCCGCTAAACAGGAACGCAAAAGGGGAATAGCGCTCCATGAAAATGCGTCGGCTGTTTGATTTGGCTGGACGTGTGGCCGTCGTCACTGGTGGCAACGGCGGAATCGGCCGGGCATTGCCCTCGGACTGGCCAAAGCAGGCGCTTCCGTCGCGGTGCTCGGGCGGAACGAGCAAAAGAATCGGCAGGTCTTTTCAGAACTAAAGGCAATCGGCGTTCCTCGCGCCGCGGTGAAAATCGATGTGACCGATCGCGCCGGACTGGAACCGGCCCTTATCGGAATCGAAAGCAAGCTTGGCGGCATAGACATCCTGATAAACAATGCCGGCAACGTATCGCTGAGCGGCGGCGTGTTGAACGACCCCCCCCGAGCATTGGGATAACGCGATCGAGACGCAGCTTAATTCAGTCTTCCTTCTTGCCAAGCTGGCCGCCAGGTCGATGATCACCCGCAAGCGAACCATACGAAATCATCCGTACATCCGTTTTCTCGCAATTACGATAAACTAAAGCCAGATTTGAGCCCATGCGCCGTCTCCCCATAGCCCTCCTTCTAGCCCCGCTGCTCTACTCCGCCGACGACAAAGCGCAGGAATTCTTCGAAATGCGTGTCCGTCCGGTGCTCGCGAAAAATTGCTTTGCCTGCCACACCGCCTCGAAAATGGGAGGCCTCGAAATGCGTTCCCGAGAGTCCCTGCTCAAAGGCGGAAAGTCCGGCCCCGCGGTCACCGCCGGCGATCCGGACCACAGCCTGCTAATCCAAGCCATCCGCCAACAGGGCGATCTGAAAATGCCGCCGCAGGGCCGTCTTAAAGACGAAGAAATCGAGCAAATCACCTCCTGGGTAAAATCCGGCGCAATCTGGCCGGACGCCCCCGCACCCCCCGCGGCGAAGACCGCCGGGTACGCAGTGACCCCGGAACAACGAGCCTTCTGGTCCTTCCAGCCCATCCGCAAACCCGCGCTACCCAAGGCCGAAGCCAAAACTCCCATCGACCGCTTCATCCTGGCAAAGCTGAACGAAAAAGGCCTGGCCCCGGTTAAGCCGGCTGACAAGCGCACCCTGATCCGCCGTGCCACCTACGACTTGACCGGACTCCCGCCCACCCCGGAAGAGATCGACGCCTTCCTCGCCGACAAATCTTCGAACGCGTTCGAAAAGGTGGTAGACCGCCTCTTAGCCAGCCCGCACTACGGCGAACGCTGGGGCCGCCACTGGCTCGATGTAGCCCGCTATTCCGACAACAAGCTCGACCCCACCGGTGAAACTCCGCATCCCAACGCCTTCCGCTACCGCGATTGGGTGATCGACGCCTTCAATCGCGACATGCCATACGATCTCTTCATCAAAGCGCAGATTGCCGGCGATCAACTTCCCGAGCCTGCGAAAACAGCCGCCGGTCTAGGCTTCTACGCCCTCAGCCCGGAGTTCCAGGACGACCGCGTAGACGCCACCACCCGCGGCTTCCTCGGCCTGACCGTAGCCTGCGCCCAGTGCCACAATCACAAGTTCGATCCCATACCGCAAACCGACTACTATTCCATCCTCGGCATCTTTAACAACACGAAGATGAACGAATACCCGCTGGCCTCGGACGCTGTGGTTAAGGATTACAAGGATCGGAAAAAGAAGGCGGACGACCAGCAAAAAGCACTGGACGATTACATTCGCGGCCAAGCCTTGCAACTGGCGCAAATCCACGCCACCCGCACCGCCGATTACCTGATGGCCGTTCGCAACGACAAACTCGAAGACCGCGAGAAGAACGCCGCCGAAGCCGGACTAGATCTCGAAACTCTCAACAACTGGATCGCGTATCTGCGCAAGCCCGCCCGCGAACATCCCTACCTGAAATCCTTCCAGGAAGCCGTCGCCGCCGGGAAACCGGAAGCGGAAACCCGCAAGATCGCTGAAGAATTCCAGGCCCTTGCCCTGGCCGTATTCAGCGAAAAGAAAGCCATCGAAGAGAAAAACCTGATCCGTCTGGGAGGTTCCAATGAACGAAGCGATCTCAGCAGCGCCAACCTGCTTTCTCTCGAACGCGACAAGTATTTTCTCTGGCGCGATCTATACGATAATCAAGGCATTCTCATCTACGGCGAGAACGGCATCGCCCG
>JANXXV010000669.1 GCA_025350445.1 Bryobacteraceae bacterium
CGAAAACGAAGAAGATGTTTACGGCGGAATTGAGCACCGGCAGAGCAACGACGTTACCCAATGCTTGAAGCTGATCACCCGCGGCGGCTGCGAACGCATTGTCCGTTACGCCTTCGAGTACGCCAAGCGCAACGCCCGCAAGAAAGTTACTTGCTTCACCAAAGACAACATCATGAAGATCACCGACGGCCTGTTCCACAAGGTCTTCGATGAGATCGCGGTGGAATATCCGGATCTGGTAAACGAACACTGGATCGTAGACATCGGCGCGGCGAAACTGGCGGACACGCCGAACGCATTCGATGTGATAGTGATGCCGAATCTATATGGGGACGTGCTGTCCGACGTGGCGGCGCAGATCGCGGGCTCGGTGGGCTTGGCAGGATCGGCGAACATCGGCATGAAGTACGCGATGTTCGAAGCCATTCACGGCTCGGCCCCGCGGCGCGCCGGACAGAACCTGGCGAACCCTTCGGGACTAATGCTGGGCGCGGTGATGATGCTGGTACACATCAACCAGGAAGATGTGGCCGAGCGCGTCCACAACGCCTGGCTGCGGACGCTGGAAGACGGCATCCACACTTACGATATCTTCGCCGAAGGAGTCAGCACACAGAAGGTCGGAACCAAGGAATTCGCACAAGCAGTAGTGGACCGCGTCGGCAAGCTGCCGCTGAAGTTCAAGCCTGTGGTTTACAAGCCGCGTCCGCGCCAGAACACCGAAGAGACGGTGTCCACCGTTGCCAAGCCGAAGAAGGACATGGTCGGCGTGGACCTCTTTATCGATTGGACCGAAGGGACGCCGGACGAACTGGGCAAGCAGATCGAGAAGCTCTCGGGCAACAACCTGAAGCTGATTATGATCGGCAGCCGCGGCACCAAAGTGTATCCCGATGGATTCCCCGACACCCTCACCAGCGACGCCTGGATCTGCCGCTTCATGGGAGAGACCGAAGGCGCGGTGGTGACCCACGCGCAGATCATCCATCTTTTGCAGCGCGTTAAGGATGCCGGTTTCGACTTCATCAAGTTCGAGAGCCTGTGCAACTTCGACGGCAAGGCCGGCTTCTCACTGAGCCAGGGCCAGTAGGACATTCCCATCGGTAACGAACTGAAGCCATTAGTTGCGGTGATCATGGGCAGCAAGTCCGATTGGGACACGCTGCTCCATGCCGATGAAGTGCTTACCCAGTTCAGCGTGCCGCACGAATGCCAGGTGGTTTCCGCGCACCGGACGCCGGACCGCATGGCGGAATTCGCGGCTGGCGCCGAGGCGCGCGGAATTGAGGTAATCATCGCAGGCGCGGGCGGGGCCGCGCATCTTCCCGGAATGGTGGCGGCGCATACGCTGGTGCCGGTGCTGGGAGTGCCGGTGGAAACCCATGCGCTGAAGGGTATGGATTCGCTGTTATCCATTGTTCAGATGCCCGGCGGGGTGCCGGTGGGCGCCATGGCCATTGGCAAGGCGGGCGCCATCAACGCCGCGCTGCTGGCGGTGGCGATTCTCTCCAACACAAGGCCGGAACTTCGTGAAAAGCTGCGGCGGTTTCGAGAGCAACAGACCGCGAAAGTTCTTCAGGATAAGTTACCGTGAGGGAAAAGCCGATCCTGCCCGGTGCGACGATCGGCGTTCTTGGAAGCGGCCAGCTCGGCCGCATGTTCGCCATCGCCGCGCGGCGGATGGGCTATCGCGTTCATACCTTCTCTCCCGATTTCGATACTCCGACCGGACAGGTTTCCGACCTGGAAATAGCCGCTTCCTATGACGACCTGGACGCGGTGCGCCAGTTTGCACGGGGCGTCGATGTAGTAACATTCGAGTTTGAAAATGTTCCGGCTCCCACCGCCGCGGCTGCTGCTGAAGCGGCGCCTGTACGGCCCGCTGGAAGCGCATTGCACACCACACAGCACCGTCTGCGTGAGAAGACGTTTCTGACTGCGGCCGGACTCCCGGTCACGCCGTACGCGCCGGTCTACAACGTGGATGAGTTGAAGGCGGCGTTGAAGATCCAAGGCTACCCGGCAATCCTGAAGAGCGCCGACTTTGGATACGACGGAAAGGGCCAATGTCTAATCGACTCGCCGGAGTCTATTGAAGCCGCGTGGGTGGCGGTTGGGCCTTCGCCGGCAGTGCTGGAATCCTTCGTCGATTTCGAACGGGAAGTATCGGTGGTGGCGGCGCGCGGCGTGGACGGCAGCTTCGTGCACTACGGCGTGATTGAGAACGATCATCGGAATCGGATTTTGGATGTCTCGCTGGCCCCGGCGCGGATCAGCGCGAAGACAGCCGGCGACGCGGTGGAGATGGCGCGGACGGTATTAACCAAATTGGAAATCACGGGCGTGCTTTGCGTTGAGTTCTTTGTAGCCCGCGATGGCAGCCTGTTGATCAACGAACTTGCTCCGCGGCCGCACAATTCCGGGCATCTGACGGTGGATGCCTGCGTCACCAGCCAATTCGAGCAGCAACTGCGCGCGGTTTGCGGCCTGCCCCTGGGGTCGACCGAACTGCTCTGCCCCGCCGCGATGGCGAACCTGCTGGGCGACCTCTGGGATCAGGGCGAGCCGGATTGGGCCGCCGCATGCGCATCGCCGGCGGTAAAGCTACACCTTTATGGAAAGCTCTCCGCAAGGCCTGGACGCAAGATGGGCCACTTAACGGCGCTTGGGAAGAATGTGGAAGAAACGGTTCGGGAGGCGCGGATTTCGCTGGCCGGGTGTGTTGGTAGCGCTAACGAGAATCGAACTCGTATTTAAGCCTTGAGAGGGCTCCGTCCTAACCGTTAGACGATAGCGCCACGCGACCCTAACAGTATAGCAAGCCCGCGATGTACAATCAGTGCGATGAAATGGTTTCCTATCGCATTTTTGCTAGCCGCCGGTGTCTGGGCGGTGACCCGTCCCACGGACATCCCTTTCGAGAAACACACGCTCGACCTGGGGGCCAACGAAAGCTGCGCCCTGGCCGATGTCAACGGCGACGGGAAGCTGGACATTGTCTCCGGCGAGAACTGGTATGAGGCGCCCTTGTGGACCAAACACAAGTTTCGCGAGTTGAACTACACCAGCAACTACATCGACAATTTCAGCGACCTGCCTTTGGACGTCAATGGCGACGGACGGATCGACATCGTGAGCCCGTCGTGGTTCAACAAGCGCCTCTCGTGGTGGGAGAATCCGGGAAAGGCGGGCGGGATGTGGAAAGAAACGGTGATCGAGAACAGTTCACCTATTGAATTCGCATTCCTGGTCGACCTGGACAACGACGGTAAGGCCAATGAAATTCTGCCGCAGTTCGGCGATGCCAAGGCACCGCTGGCCTGGTATGAAGC
This sequence comes from Bryobacteraceae bacterium, assembly GCA_025350445.1. Next base: position 3,333 of record JANXXV010000669.1, read on the forward strand.
GAAGGGCGGCACGATGGTGAAGCACGTGGTGAGCGATAAGAGCTACGGCCACGGCATCGGCGCAGGCGATGTGAACGGCGACGGCCGCGCCGACATCCTGACGTCGAAGGGATGGCTCGAGGCGCCCGCGGACCCGCGCAGCGCCGGAAACTGGAAGTTCCACGCGGACTGGAACGAGACGCAGGCGCTGGGCTTCATCCACGTGATGGACGTGAATGGCGACGGCAAGAACGACATTGTAACGTCGGCCGCGCACGACTACGGGATCTTCTGGCTGGAACAGGGCGACGGCGGCAAATGGACTAAGCACCTGATCGACGATAGTTGGTCCCAGGCGCACGCGCTGACGCTGGTGGATCTGAATGGCGATGGACGCAAGGACATCCTCACGGGCAAGCGCTACATGGCCCACAACGGCAAGGACCCGGGCGAGCGCGAGCCGCTTGGCATCTACTGGTACGAATCCATCAAGTCCGCCGACGGCAAGGGCCTGGAGTGGGTACGGCATACCATCGATTATTCGACGCGCACCGGAGCTGGCATGCAGATTGCCGTGGCGGATCTGGATGGTGACGGCGATCTGGATTTCGTGGTCGGTGGGAAGAGCGGCGTCTACCTGTTTGAGAATTTGACGAAATCGAAGAATAGGAAGCGATAGGCTGAACGCCGCGTGTTGCAACGGCGACCAGGCGTCACAACATACGATGAACCCCGAGCACCCATCTTCGCCGTTAGAGCCACCCGTCGACGCCCCTGAAAAACACGCATCCATTGCCTACGACGCCCGTCTACGTAAATGGGTTACGTGGTCCGGGGTTATCGGCAATAGTATCCTCGCGGCTTGTTTCTTCGGGTTCATCATCTACCAATCCATCTGGGGCGCTTCGGATCCAAGTAATTGGCTGCTCAAGGTCATAAAGACCCATTACGCGGCGATAGGTGGCACACCGATGTCAGCAGTAACCGCCTTCGGCATCGTGTCACTTCTGAAGGTCACCAGTGGCCCAATTGAATTCGAGGCGCTTGGCTTCAAGTTCCGGGGCGCCTCGGGTCCCATCGTTCTGTGGGTGGTGTGTTTCTTATCTATCGTGGCCGCTTTCCACCTGCTGTGGCCAGATGTCGGCTAGCCATCGGCAGCAAGCGGGCCGATTTCTTATCCCGCGGCTTGCTCGAAGTAGCCCTGCGCTAACTCCGGCTTCACGTCCAATGCCTGCTTCCAACAGCTTCGGGCCTCGTCCGGCTTGCCCTGTGCCTTGAGCGCATGGCCCAGATTCAACAGAGCTTCAGCGAAATTCGGGCGTTGTGAGATTGCCTCTTTATAGTACTTGATGGCGTCATCCACCTTGCCGCTCTTCTGCAGCAGCAGCCCGGTGTTGTAGAACAATTCCGGGGTCTTTTCACCTTGGTCGATGAGCTTGCCCTGCAACTCCAGCGCGCGCGGGTAGTCTTCCCGCTCCACTGCCAGCGCGGCCAGGCCCCGCAACGCATCCAGCGACTTCGGCTCGAGCGTCAGCACGTGCTCAAACGACTTAATCGCCTGCTCGCGCTCACTCAGCCGCCAGTAGGCGATGCCCAGGTTCACATGCGCTTCCGGCCAGTTGTTGCGCTTCTTCACGCACGATTGGAACGCCTCGATGCTGCCCCGGAAATCGCCTTTCTGCAACCGCAGATAACCCAGGCGGAACCAGGCGTCTTCGGAATCACCCCGCTGCGATGTTAGTTTTGCGTAGAGCTTCTCGGCCTCTTCCTTGGCGCCTTGCTGCTCCAGAATCGACGCCAGGTTATAGAACACTTCCGGCAGCTCCGGCGTGATCTGCAACGCCCGTTCATAGGATTCGCGGGCACCCTTCAAATCGCCCAGTTCCTGCCGCACCATTCCCAGATTCACATGCGCCTGCTTGCCGTCCGGCCGGATACGGATGGCGTCCATGTACGCCTTGGCCGCGGGCTCCAGCTTGCCTGTCTTCTGGTTCGCCACACCCAGATTGAAGCAGCGTTCGAAATGGTCCGGTGTCGCCTCCACCAGCTTTTCGCAATACCGCGCCGCCGCCTCGAAATCCTCATCGGCGAATGCCACCGTCGCCAATCCTTCGAGCGCCGATTGCGAGAACGGCCGCAGCTTCACCAGCCTCTCGGAATAATCGCGGATCATCGGGACGTCCTTGCGCGCAATCCCGACGGTGATCAGGTTGACCAGCGCCTCCTCCGAATTCGGATTCTGCGTGAGCACACGCTTGTAGATCTCTGTCGCTTCATCGAACCGCCAGGCCAGTTGCAGACTGACAGCCTTCCCAAACAGAGCCGTTTCGTTCTCGGAATCTTCACTCAG
>JANXXV010000671.1 GCA_025350445.1 Bryobacteraceae bacterium
CAAACCGCCGCCATAGACCTGCAAATGGACCGCATGGCCCCCGAAGTCGCTAGACAATTTAAGGTCATCACGCACCCAACGCGCCTAAGCCTGGCCTTCACCACCATGGCCAACGAAGAAAAATCGTTACAACTCCTACTCCGTTACGAAACCACCTTCAGCCGCGCCTTCGACCGTGCCCTGAAAACCCTCGAAAAACTACAGAAAACCCGCACAGAATCAACCAGATCCGAAGAATTGCGAAACGAACCGGGAACACCGGCGCCAACCCGGCCGCAAGCCTCATCGACCTGCAACGAAAATCACCGGACAACCCCGGCGCAGCAACTAAAGCACGAAGAGGAGACTACCAACGACCCAAAACCCGACCCGGCGCCAACCGAATAAGCAAAAAATGAAAAGCACCGCCGTTCTTAAACGCCGTTCTTTGACAACCAGGAAGCCACCACCGTGCCCCAAACCCAAACTCCGCGAAATACCACCCAATCACCCGCAAAACCCATCCATCAGCTAAACTCAAAGATGATGGCGGGTTGCAAAACTCCGTCCAGGTTGCGTCGGCATCCCCGCAACTTCCGCCAATCTCAACATTCCCGGGGGATTCCACAGTGCTGATCCGGCTTGGCTACGATATTCAATTCAACATCCCCGCGCCCGTAGCAATGGTTGCGCTCCTCAACGTGCATCCGTCGAAAACCACCGGACTCCTGGAACCCGACCGGCTCCAGATCACGCCCCCCCTACCTGTCGATGTCTATCGCGACACTTTCGGCAACGTCTGCACCCGCTTCGTCGCGCCGCCCGGCCAACTCCGCCTCTACAACTCGACGCTAATGCAAAATTCCGGCGAACCCGACGTCGTCAGCCCCAACGCCCGCGAATTGCCCGTCGAAGACCTTCCGCCCGAAACCCTACTCTTCCTGCTAGCCTCCCGCTATTGCGAAGTCGACCGCTTTCTCGATATCGCCGGCGGCCTGTTCGGCAATTCAGCCCCAGGCTGGCCCCGCGTCCAGGCCATCTGCGACTGGGTACACTCCTACGTCACCTTCGGCTATCACTTCGCCAGCCCAACGAAAACCGCCATGGACGTATTCACAGACCGCTCCGGCGTCTGCCGCGACTTCCAGCACCTCGCCATCACTCTCTGCCGTTGCATGAACATCCCCGCCCGTTATGCCACCGGTTACCTCGGCGACATCGGCGTTCCATTAGTTCTGCCGATGGACTTCAGCGCCTGGTTCGAGGTCTACCTGGAAGATCGCTGGTGGTCCTTCGATGCCCGCAACAACATGCCGCGCATCGGCCGTATCCTGATGGCCACCGGACGCGACGCCGCGGATGTCGCCATGACCACGTCGTTCGGAACCACCTTCCTGTCCAACTTCTTCGTAGTCTCGGAAGTGGTCGAGGCAGCGTGACAAAATTCGCTTTCGTTCAGTCGGCTTCTTCTCCCCACGTCGCGAGCTCAGCGGCCCGGCTTGGCTCCACAAAATCCCATGGCCATCCACGTAGCCCTCACGCATAAGACGCATTACCGCTATGACCGCCGCGTCAATCTCGGCCCCCAAGTGGTCCGGCTCCGGCCCGCTCCCCACTGCCGCACGCCCATACTTTCTTATTCCCTGAAGATCCGCCCCGAAACCCATTTCCTCAACTGGCAACAGGACCCGCAAAGCAACTTCCTTGCCCGGCTGGTTTTCCCCGAGCCTACCCAGGAGTTCCTCGTCGAAGTGGACCTCGTCGCCGAAATGGGCGTCTTCAACCCCTTCGACTTCTTCCTCGAACCCTACGCGGAACAGTGCCCGTTCACCTACGACAACTCACTAGCCCGTGAACTGCGCCCCTACCTTGAAAAGGAACCCGCCGGGCCGAAGCTCACCGCCTTCCTCGCCGGCATTCCCCGCGTCACCACCCGCACCATCGATTACCTCGTTGCCATCAATCAGCGGCTCACCAGTGAGATCGGCTACGTCATCCGCATGGAACCAGGCGTCCAAACCTGCGAGGAAACCCTCACTTTCCGCACCGGCTCCTGCCGCGATTCCGCCTGGCTGCTGGTCGAAATCCTGCGCCATCTCGGACTCGCCGCCCGTTTCGTTTCCGGCTACCTGATTCAGCTCCAGGCCGACGTGAAGCCGCTCGAAGGCGCGGCTGGCCCCACCTCTGACTTCACTGACCTCCACGCCTGGGCTGAAGTCTATCTGCCCGGCGCCGGCTGGATCGGCTTCGATCCCACCTCCGGCCTGCTAGCCGGGGAAGGCCACATTCCGCTCGCCTGCACTCCAGACGCCACCAGCGCCGCACCCATCTCCGGCGCCCTCGATCCGTGCAACACCGAATTCACGCATGAGATGACCGTCCGGCGGATCTATGAATCCCCGCGCGTCACCAAGCCCTACACGGATCATCAATGGCACGAGATTGAAAAGCTAGGCCACCTGGTGGATGCCGACCTACGAACCGGCGACGTCCGCCTCACCATGGGCGGCGAACCAACCTTCATTTCGCTCGACGATCCCGATGGACCCGAGTGGACCAGCGCCGCCCTGGGACCCAAGAAACGAAAGCTAGCCGTGGAACTGCTAGGCCGGCTTCGCAATCACTTCGCGCCAAACGCCCTGCTGCACTTCGGCCAAGGCAAGTGGTATCCCGGTGAACCTCTCCCGCGCTGGGCCTTCTCCTGTTACTGGCGCAAAGATGGCGTTGCCATTTGGGAAGACAAGCGCCTCATCGCCGAGGATGGCAAGGACTACGGCTACACCATCGAGCACTCCAAGAAGTTCCTCGATGCTCTGTCGAAGCGCCTGGAAGTCAGTGCGTCGTTCGCCATCGCCGCCTACGAAGATGTCTTCTACTACATGTGGAAAGAGCGCCGGCTTCCCATCAACGTGGACCCGCTCGATTCCAAGCTCGAAAATCCCATCGAGCGCAAGCGGGTCGCCCGCATTTTCGAAGAGGGCTTAGGCAAGCAGGTTGGCATTGTGCTTCCCCTGCGCCGCATCCCCACCCGTTCCGGAGTTCCCCGCTGGACCAGCCAGCCTTGGTTCCTCGCCGCCGATCACTTGTTTCTCATCCCCGGCGATTCTCCCGTGGGATACCGCCTGCCGCTTGAATCGCTACCCTGGACCAAGCCGGAAGACGTCACTTATTCCTACGAACCCGACCCGTTCGCCACCCGTGGCAAGCTGCCCGAGAAACCCGAACGCAAGCGCTTCCTGTTCATCGCCCCAAGCGTGACCGACGACCCGATTCCCGCGGACGACCGCGCGAAACCACCGGCCCCAGGGGAGTCCGCTTCCTGGGTCTCGCGCCCGGCTCTTTGTATCGAACCGCGCGACGGCAAGATCCACATCTTCCTGCCGCCCGTGGAATACGTCTCCGACTATCTCGACTTGGTAGCCGCTATCGAAGACACCGCCGATCATCTCAAAATGCCGGTGGTCCTCGAAGGCTACGCTCCGCCGTACGACACGCGAACCGGCCTGCTCAAGGTCACCCCCGATCCCGGCGTGATCGAAGTCAACATCCACCCCGCCGCCTCTTGGGATGAACTGGTGGAAACCACCAACGCTATTTACCATCTGGCGCGCGAATCCCGTCTCGGCACTGAGAAATTCATGCTCGACGGCCAGCACTCCGGCACCGGCGGCGGCAACCATATCGTCATCGGCGGCCAGACCGCAGCCGACAGCGCCTTTCTCCGCCGGCCCGACCTCCTTCGCAGTTTAATCGGATACTGGCACAACCATCCATCGCTGTCCTACCTGCTTTCGGGGATGTTCATCGGCCCCACCAGCCAGCATCCCCGCGTGGATGAAGCCCGCACCGATTCTATCTACGAACTCGAAATCGCCTTCGACCAGATTCCAGACATGGGCTCTCCCGCGCCCCCGCCGTGGCTGGCGGATCGTGTCTTCCGCCATCTGCTGACAGACCTCTCCGGTAACACGCACCGCGCCGAGTTTTGTATAGACAAGCTGTATTCTCCAGACGCCAGCGGATCCCGTCTCGGGTTGGTGGAACTGCGGGCGTTTGAAATGCCCCCCCACGCGCGCATGAGCCTAACCCAGCAACTGCTGGTCCGCGCGCTGATCGCCGACTTCTGGCGCTCGCCGTACCGCCAGAAGCTCGTGTGGTGGGGAACCGTTCTCCACGACCGCTTTATGCTCCCCCACTTCGTCCAACTCGACTGGGAAGACGTGGTGACGGACTTGCAAGCGGCGGGCTATCCGTTCCAAAAGGAGTGGTTCGCCCCGCACTACGAATTTCGCTTTCCGCTCATCGGCTCGGTCTCGAAGCGCGGCATGACCATGGAGCTTCGCCACGCGCTCGAACCCTGGCACGTGCTGGGCGAGGAAGCCTCCGGCGCCGCCACTGTTCGTAACGTGGATTCGTCCGTCGAGCGCATGCAGGTCAAGATGACCGGTATGGCCGATACCCGCTATGTAGTCCTGTGCAATGGCCGCCGTGTGCCGCTGCAAGCCACCGGAGAAGAGGGCGAATTCGTCGCCGCCGTCCGCTTTCGCGCCTGGCAGCCACCCTCGTGTTTGCACCCCAACATCCCGGTGCACACGCCCCTGGTGTTCGACATTGTGGACACCTGGTCCCACCGCTCCATTGGCGGCTGCACGTACCATGTAACGCATCCAGGCGGCCGGTCCCACGAACAGTTTCCGGTCAACGCGTATGAGGCGGAAAGCCGCCGTTTAGCCAGGTTCTCCAACATCGGCCACACCCCTGGAGTCATTGAATTGCCCGGCGAAGACCGTAATCCGGAATTTCCGTTAACATTGGACTTGCGCCGAAAGCCGTGACCAATTCGTCGAATACAACTGAAGCGCCGCTCCTCAGCACCGGCTATCCGCGGACACAGGATGTCTATGACGAGATGTTGTCGGCTCCCGGTATTCTTCGCCCCCACTGGGACCCGTTCGTCGGCTCGCTCTCCGGCCTTGGCGCCGAAGAACTAGCTCATCGCTGGCAAACAGCCCGCCAGCGTATTCGCGAAAACGGCGTCACCTACAACGTCTATGGCGACCCCATGGGCATGGACCGTCCCTGGAATCTGGACGCCATCCCGCTGTTGATTCCTCCCGCCGAGTGGAGTGAACTCGAAGCCGGTCTCATCCAGCGCGCGCGGTTGCTGAACCAAATCCTGGTGGATCTATACGGGCCCCAGCAATTGCTGCTTGGTGGTCACCTGCCTCCGGCTCTGGTCTTCGCAAACACCGGCTTCTGGCGGCCCTGTCACGGCGTACCGGTAGCAGGCAATCAGTATCTGCACCTGCTCGCCGTAGATCTGGCCCGCGCCCCCGATGGGCAGTGGTGGGTCATCTCGGATCGCACCCAGGCACCCTCCGGCGCGGGCTACGCCTTGGAAAATCGGATCGTGCTGGGCGAAACGTTCCCCGACCTCTTCCGCGAGTTTCAAGTACAGCGGATTGCCTCGTTCTTCCAGTCCTTCCGCGACAATCTGCTGCGGCTGTCGCCCAAACCCCGTGAAAATCCCAGGGTGGTGCTGCTCACTCCCGGACCTTTCAAC
>JANXXV010000811.1 GCA_025350445.1 Bryobacteraceae bacterium
GGCAAGTCCGCGGCGCCCGCGCCGCCGGACGCCGCGCAGGCCGCCGCCGAGCGTGCCAACGCCGCCAAGAGCGAATTTCTCGCCAACATGAGTCACGAAATCCGCACGCCCCTGAACGGTGTCATTGGCATGGCCGGCATGGTCCTCGACGGTGCTATTGACGAATCAACCCGACCGGATCTTGAGATCATCCGCCACTCGGCCGAGTCGCTGCTCACCATCATCAACGATGTTCTCGACCTCTCCAAAATTGAAGCCGGTCAGATGACCACCGAACCCATTCCCTTTAACCTCAGGAGCATTCTGGCCGGCATCGTCGACCTCATGAGTGCCCAGGCGCGCGAAAAAGGACTCCTCCTGCGGTTCGACTATCCATTGCATTTACACGAATGCTTTCTCGGCGACGCCGGCCGCATTCGTCAGATTGCTCTCAATTTCCTCGGTAACGCGATGAAATTTACCGGGCGCGGTTCCGTCTCTCTTAACGTAGAGGCCTCTGCCCCTTCTGCCTCCCAAGTGTCCGTGCGGATCTCGGTTTGGGACACAGGTATCGGTATCCCTGCCCATAAACAGGGCGCACTCTTCCAGAAGTTCACCCAGGCCGACTCTTCCACTACGCGCAAATTCGGAGGCACCGGGTTGGGCCTTGCCATCTCGAAGCAGTTGGCGGAGTTGATAGGAGGCGAAGTCGGGTTCGTTAGCCAGCCCGGGGAAGGCTCCACGTTCTGGGTGCAATTGCCGCTAACAATCGATACCACGCCAGCCATCCACCCGCTGCCCGCGCCCTCCGTGCCTGACCAAGCGGCTGCCGGCACGCACCGCCGCGTCCTGGTTGCCGAAGATAATGCCGTCAATCAGCGCCTGATGATCCGCTCTCTCGAAAAGCTCGGCTGCCAGGTAGACGTCGCCTCCAACGGGTTGGAAGCACTCGAAAAATGGGCTGCCTTTGACTACCGCCTGGTGCTTATGGATTGCCAGATGCCTGAGATGGACGGCTACGAAGCGACCGCCCAAATCCGCAGCCGAGAACAGGGCCGGGGCCACACCCCGATCATAGCGGTCACCGCCAACGCGATGGCCGGCGACCAGGAACGCTGCCTCGAAACCGGCATGGACGACTATCTCAGTAAACCTGTTCGTCTGTTAGACTTGAAACGAGTAGTCGAGCGCCACCTACCCGAGGAGCGCTAAAAACAACGAAGTAGGCAATCCCACCCAAGCCCTACAATCCCACCCAAGTCCTAAAATCCCACCCAATCCCTACAATCCCACCCAAGTCCTACAATCCCACCCAATCGCACGGTGGGGCAGTCCCCCCGGACTGCGCCGGACGCCCCCGTCCGGCCTCTCCGTCGACCACCAACATCCCCCCTAACAGTCGATCACCCCATACTTCCCAACCTCAATCAAGTGCCCATCCGGATCCCGAAAAAAGATCTGATGCACACCCCGGTCCGCAATCAGACTCCGCTTGTAAACCACCCCATGCTCCCGCAACACCAACTCCATAGCGTCCACATCCGGCACCGCAAACGCCATGTGCCGCTCTCTTGTGTCAATCGCTTCCGGCGGATCGGGCACCGCCGCGTCTTCAATCAAATGAATCTGGATCCCCGCCAGATAAAGCCACGACCCGCCAAACGAAAAACCCGGCCGCGTGATCTCCCGGGCCCCCATCACATCCATCCAGAACCGCCGGCATTGCTCGAGCCTCTTGGTGGGCCTGGCCACATGATTCAACTGCTCAATCGACAACGGAATCGCCATAGCCCCATCGTATCCTGGGGCCTATATTGAAACTGTCCTGTCCGCACGATAGACATCTGTGCGCGCCCTGATCCTCGTCATCTGCCTGACCCACTCCACCTTCGCGGAGCAGCGCATTGACGCCGCCGCAAAAATCCGCGCCGCCATGCAAGCGTCACTCGATCAGCAAAAGGCATCGGTCAGAATACAAGCCGAGACCGCCAAAACCATCGCACCCGCCGCCTTTTTCACCATTCCCTGGCCGGATTCCGACCCTGTGGTTCCGCCCCCCTCTGGAGATGCCGCCTGCGAAGCGATGGCCGAACCGCAACTCGCGTCCCTGATCGCTGAGGCTGCCAAACGCGAAGACCTGCAAGCCAATCTGATCCGCGCCGTAGTCCAGAGGGAATCCGCCGGACGTCCGTGCGCCGTATCGCCAAAAGGGGCGCAAGGCCTAATGCAGATCATGCCCGCCACCGCAGCCCAGCTCAGCCTCGCTGACCCCTTCGATCCCAAACAGAACATAGACGCCGGCGCAAAATTCCTGAAACAGCTTCTCACCAAGTACAGTGGCGACCTTTCTCTCGCCCTCGGTGCCTATAACGCCGGCTCGGGCCGGGTAGACAAGGAAGGTGGTGTCCCGCAAAACGCCGAAACGCAGAACTACGTCTCAGACATATTGAACAAGCTCAAGCCATAGCCTGATCGGCGGACTACCGCTATACTGAGCCCCAGATGAAAGCCACTCTCTTCCTGGTCGCGATCTCCGCCTGCGCGCAGTCGCCGCAAAACCCCTCGCCAATGCAGGAGCACACCCGCTCCCACCAGCGTCAGCTCCAGCGATCCCCTGCTGGACGCCGCGAAAAGCTAACCATCGGCACGCTCTTCATCCCCGGCGAATCCAAGAACCGGAAGACCGTCCCGCTTCTGGTCCACTTTCACGGCAGCAGTTGGCTTCCCGAGCAAAGCGCCCACAAGCAGAATCCCCGCGCCGCCGTCCTCACCGTCCAATTAGGCGCTGGCTCGGCCGCCTACGCGAAGCCCTTCCAGGAAGGACTCCGCTTCACCGCACTTTTGGCCGAAGCAGCCAAGACCGCCAATTTGCAATTCAAACCCATCTACCTTTCCGGCTTCAGCGCAGGCTACGGCGCAATCCGCGAGATCCTCAAGGAATTCCAACCCGACGGCGTAATCCTGATCGACGGCCTCCACACCGGATATGACCCGGAAGGAGCACCCGGCCCGCTCAAACCCGAAAGTCTCTCACCGTTCCTCGATTTCGCCCGCCAGGCCGTCTCTGGAAAAAGGCGTATGCTGATCACCCACTCGGAAATCTTTCCCGGCACCTTCGCCGGCACCACCGAAACCGCCGACTATCTGCTCGATCA
>JANXXV010000678.1 GCA_025350445.1 Bryobacteraceae bacterium
CGGCACCTTCGCCTTACCCACCGACACAACGGACCTGAATCACATGGGCTTCGTACTGGAATTCGGCGGCGGCCCGAAAGTCTACATCACCGGCGATACCGACGATACGCCGCTGCTCCACGAAGCCGCGCGGCATTCGCCGGATCTGATGATCACCTGCATCAACGGCGGCTTCAACAACCTGTCGCATTGGGAAGCCGCGGACCTGGCCGGCCACATCAAACCGAAAGTAGCCATTCCGTGCCACTACGATATGTTCCCCGATAATTCCGCCGACCCGAAGCAGTTCCGATCCGCGATGCTCCTCAAAGCTCCGGACGTTGCCTATCACGAGTTGGACCACGGGAAGCCATTCCTCTTCTCTAGCTCAACCTAGCCGCTGCACAATCGAGCCCCGATGTACAATGTTCGCTAACGGTCCACAAAAGGAACGAGGTGGACGAACAAAGGGGTGTTTATGTTCAGTGAAAACGAAGGTCCCATTGATAGCCTTGTGCATCTCTATGTCGACGGTGCATTCAATCGCCGTGAACTCATTCGCCGGGTGGCGAAGCACACCGGCAGTGCCGCCGCCGCACTCGCTACGCTCAGAGGCTACGAGGTCTTCGGCCAAGCGGTTACAGCATGCCCTGCCGACGTTCGCGTGCCCGCCGATGCGCCCGACCTGGTGACTCAGGATGTCACGTATCCCGGCGAGGCAACCCCATTGATGGGATACCTCGCCTATCCGCGCGAGCACAAAGACCGGTTACTTCCGGGTATCATGGTGGTTCACGAAAATCGCGGGCTCGTTGATCACATCAAGGACGTTACCCGCCGCGCCGCCCGGGCCGGTTTCGTAGGGTTCGCACCGGATTTGCTTTCGCGCCAGGGTGGCGTCGCCCAGTTTCCGGATGCCACACAGCAGGCGGCAGCCTATAGCCGCACCACGCTTGCCGAGCGCCAGGCAGACCTGATTTCCACGCTCGCCTTCATGAAGACTCTGCCGAACATCGTCTTCAACCGGATAGGCGCCGTTGGCTTCTGCGCGGGCGGAGGGAATGTCTGGAATCTTGCGCTCGTGCTCGAGGAACTGGCGGCCGCGGTTCCCTTTTATGGCACCCCCGTACCGGCGTTGGATCGGCTCGATACTATCAAGGCGCCAGTCCTGGCCATGTATGCCGAAACGGATCGCAATCTCACCAGGAGCATGGCGCCGGTGATGGACGCAATGATCCAAAAGCAGAAAACCTTCGGATTCGTGGTGTATCAAGGAGTCGGCCACGCTTTCCACAACGACACGGGCGCTGCCTACAACGCGGAAGCGGCCTGTGACGCCTGGAGCCGCGCCATCGCCTGGTTCAACAAGTATCTGCGTCAATGACGCAACGATTTGGGTGTAGGTCTGATCGTTTCCCGCCAGCGTGGTTAATCGCTCGGTGCCGAATCATTTTGCTACTATCAGAGCAGCAAACAGAAGGTACTCTATGACCATCACGGTGCCCCTTACAACCGAGGAACAGGCTGCCCTTCAGTCCCAGGCGAACGCTTTCGGCGTGTCCGTTGATTCCCTCATTCGCAGAGCGGTTCTCGAAATCATAAAGCCACAGCAGAAACAGTTAAGTTCCGAAGAATTCGGAAAAGCGTTTGAGGAAATCGCGGAAATGATTCCGGACAATGTGCCGCCCCTTTCCGACGCCGCGCTCAGCCGCGAGAATATCTACACGCGTGAAGACGAGTGGTAAATGGACGTCCTGATCGATACGAACGTCTTAGTTCGGGGTGTCCATCGTGATTCCGCAAACCATCGGGAGGCAATTCACGCAATCACTATTGTCCGAACTCGCGCTGACAGGGTATGCGTCGTTCCCCAGAACATATGCGAATTTTGGTCGGTCGTTACCCGTCCAGCGGGTGCAAACGGGCTTGGGCTCTCGCCGAGCCAAGCCGCCAGGATAATTGCACGCATCGGAGAACTGTGTGCGGTTCTTCGTGACCCTCCAGAACTCTATGACCAGTGGCGTCGGCTGATCGTTGATCGCGGCGTCTCCGGGAAGAAATCTCATGACGCGCGGCTTGTCGTTGCAATGAAGGTGCACGGAATTAGGCAAATCGTTACCTTCAACACGGATGACTTCGCGCGTTATCCAGGCATCGACGTGATTCATCCCGCGAAGCTTTGAAGCCTTCGGAAGAACCACAACTGATCGAAGGAACGTCCAGTAGAAATCCCGCGCCGGCCTTGCCAAATAGGGACTTCCTGCGGCGAATTCGACGACGGCCTGCACATTCTCGCGGTTAGCAGGCCTCCTTTAGTCTATGGGCGAGCGGCGATATCGCTAGCCAAAAGATGCTTCGAAGGAATCTGCGTATCTCCAAGATTGGCTGACAGGTCAGGCGACATTGTGACGCAGCTGCCCTTCCCCCCGCGATGATCGGTCCCCTGGCGTACCGTTAACGTCACCGTCAATTTTTGAAAGGGACTCTGGGTACCCGCATCGATCGTAACTTGCGGATCCGTTGCTTTGTGCAGTACTTCGCTATAGGCTCGTTCATCACCGAATTCCGCAGTTACGTTTTCGGTGTATTCGGACTCTAGATGGGGTCGAAAGGCAATGATTAACTTCTTGCGCACGAATGTCCCGCTCTTAACTTTCAGATCGACGGACTTTGACGCATCGTAGATCCAACCCTTACCGCCGTCACTCTTCCCGGTGCATGACTCTGTCGTCGTTGACCACTGGCCATCACTATAATCCGGGGTCCATGGCGCCGTGCTATTTCCCAGCAAGTACGCGACAAATAGACCCACGGGTGTCAAAGCCGCCCAACTATGTTTCATAGACAAGGACGATAGCTCAATTAACTAATCCAAACGGATGCTTGCAAGCATCCCATGGACACCAATTACCAAAACCTAAAAAACCGTCCCGCAGTGAACGCTTCACTCTTTCGCCCCCACACCCCCCCATGGCTTACCATAGTGTTTTGTCCCGAATTTCATCATCCCTACCCAGCCAGGTCCGGAACTGGCCGCAGATCTACCTCGGCGTCGCGCTTACCACTCTTGCCACGTTAATTCTGGAACTCTCCCTAACCCGGATCTTCTCCGTAGTCTTTTATTACCACTTCGCCTTCCTGGCCATCTCCATCGCCCTCTTCGGCCTCGGCGTTGGCGGCGTCTTCTCGTACGTAATCGCCGCGCGCCCTGGCGACGTCTTCCGCAAACTAGGCGCGCTAGCCGCGGCCACCAGCATCACCGCCGTCCTATCCATCACCATCGTCCTAACCCGCACGGAACTAACCAACACCACACTCGCCATCATCTATTTCACCAGCGCCCTCCCTTTCATCCTCGCCGGAGCCATCGTATCGCTAGCCATCTCGGAGACCATCGAGCGCGTCGACCGAGTCTATTTCTTCGACCTGATGGGCGCGGCCGGCGGGTGCATGCTGCTGCTATTCTGCCTCGAAGTTCTGGGCGGCCCCAACACCGTTGTAGCCGCGGCGGTCCTCTTCGCCGTCTCCTCCGCCATCTGGCTCAACCTCGCCGGCAGCGTTCGTGGACGGGCCGCCAGTGTAGCCCTCGCCCTCGCACTGGTCGGGCTCGTAGTAGTCAACGGCAAGTACCGCATCATCGACGTGAAATTCGCCAAGGGCCACGCGCTCATCGGCGAACAGTTCGTCAAGTGGAACACCTTCTCCCGCATCGCCCTCGCGCCCGACAAAGATTCCGGCATGATGACCATCTTCATCGACGCCGATGCCTCAACCGGCATCGCCAACTTCGACTACGCCCATCTTTCGGAAGGCGAGCGCAAGGACCTCTTCTTTCAAGGCCCCGGCTTCCCCTATCAGGTGCGGCCGGGCGCCAAGGCGCTCATCATCGGACCCGGCGGCGGCTGGGATGTAGCGCGCGCCCTCGCCTCCGGCAGCAAAGACATCACCGGTGTAGAGATCAATCCCATCATCGCCACCACCATCATGCGCAAGCAGTTTCCACAGTACAGCCGTGGTCTCTACGACCGCCCCGAAGTGCGAATGGTCGTCGAGGACGGCCGCAGCTTCGTGCGCCGCAGTCCCGAAAAATATCAGGTCCTCCAAGCTACGCTTGTGGACACATGGGCATCTACGGCCGCCGGAGCCTTCGCGCTATCGGAGAACAATCTCT
>JANXXV010000694.1 GCA_025350445.1 Bryobacteraceae bacterium
GGGGCTGATCACCGAGCCGATCCTGCAAAATATCGGTGTTGTAAAGCCGCGGGAGGGTTACCTGGAAGGGCTTCGCCAGATGGCGGATGAGTTCGGCTTTGTCCTGATCTTCGATGAAGTAAAGACGGGGTTCCGGCATGCGCTGGGCGGATACGCTTCCTTGTGTGGCGTTTCACCCGACCTGGCGGTCTACGGGAAAGCTCTCGCAAACGGGTATCCCATGGGAGCAATCGGCGGCAGGCGTGAGCTGCTGGATCTGTTTGTGCATCCGGATTCGGCTCAGCGGGTTTTGCTGGCTGGGACCTATAACGGCCATCCTGTTCCCACCGCTGCTGCCATCGCGACCGTTGAACGGCTGCAAGACAATGACGGGGCTATCTACAAGAGGCTGGAGCGCATGGGGCATCTGCTCCAACAGGAGATCGAATCCGCAATTCGCAAAAGAGGGGTTCCGGCCCTTGTTTCGCGGCAAGGCTCCGCGTTGTGCGTTTACTTCATGGATCACGCCCCGGCGGATTGGCACGACATCGCCGCTAATCACGATTTTCAGGCGGACGAACAATTCCGAAGACAACTCATCGAGCGCGGCGTCTACGTCTTCCCGATGGCGACCAAACAGTGGTCCATCTCAGCCGCACATTCGGACGAAGATATCGCCAGGACGATCAAAGCGGTTGAATCGGCGTTGGAACCTGTTCCGGTCGAGCACTAGATTCCGAATCCGGTAAGCCGGCCGGAGTCTCAAGATTACTAATGCGGTCTTCGCACTCACCGCTGTTCCTCCGGAAAACATTCGTATCCCGGCGTCTCACACCCATTCCGGACCAAAGATCCAACGCCTTGAGGTTATCTCCGAAGGTCTCGGCATGGCGTCGCATGGCCGGCACGGGCCGCCGCCGGAACCGGCTCATGCGGCATCAACGTGAATCGCCGATTGAAACATGCGGACGGCCGCGTTATCGTGGGGCGAAACTGGGAAGGACGAGTCGATCGTACGGCAAGGGTGGTCCGCTTCGACGATCTGGATGGGAAGCCGCTCGCCACCATTGTTCATTACGCCTGTCACCCCACCATCATGGCTTGGGATAACCAATGGTTTACCACGGACTATCCGGGCATGGTGCGCCAGGTCGTCGAACGCGAGGCCAGCGGACGTGACTATTCCTGCAGGGCGCAACCGGGGCCTTTGCCCGTCCGGAGCGCCTTCGAAGAAGGAGGTTACCCAGGTTTGGGCGGCGCTATACTCGCCCGATGCAGCGGACATTGCAGTGGCCGAGGCAGTGCGCCTACTTCACGAACTGGCCGCGGACTGAACAACGTGCGGCAATTCCGATGACGGTTACCAATCGGCTACTGAGCCATCCTTGCGGTGATAAGCCATATAAACTTCGGGCTGGAAAGGATGGCGCGCGGCAGCTTTCTCGTCGATGTCGATTCCAAGTCCGGGTGCCGTGGGCGGTGTGCAGAATCCCTTGTCCACGGAAAGTTCACCGGTGACGATCTCTCCGCGCCATGGCACGTCGGCCCGCACCACTTCCTGGATGAGGTAATTGGGCGTTGCGAAACCGACGTGCAAGGAAGCAGCCGTGCTGACCGGCCCTTGCGGATTGTGGCAGGCCACCGATACCGAGTAAGGTTCGGCCTGCGCGGCGATGCGGCGGGCCTCGCTGATTCCACCGCAATGCGAGACGTCGGGCTGGATAATGGCGCAGGCCCGTTTTTCCAAAAGTTCGCGGAACTCCCAGCGTCCCACCAGACGCTCACCGGTGGCTATTGGAAACGGCAGTGCGCGGGCGACCTCCACCAGACCATCGATATGTTCGGGCCAACAGGGCTCCTCGTACCAGTAAAGGTTGTACTCGGTCAGCAATCGGCCGTATTGAATTGCAGCGGCGGGCGTGGTGCGGGCATGCAGATCCAGCATGATATCGAACTCGTCTCCCACAGCGTTGCGCATCGCTTCCACACAACGGGCGGCACGTTTCACCACGGCGGCGCTTTCAATCAGCTCGGAAACGGGAATCGGCATCGCCTTCACGGCACTGAATCCTTTTTCTTTGCTCTCGAGGATCTTCTCGGCAAATGCTTCCGGTTCAGTGGTCTTATACATTCCTTCCAGAGTGCCGCCACCCAGGTGATCGTAAAGGCGGAGGGTATCGCGTACGGGTCCACCCAATAGTTCGCAAACCGGCTTGCCAGTCTCCTTGCCCTTGATGTCCCACAAAGCCTGATCGATGCCGCTTAGGGCCGTCATATTTGTAATGCCGCCCCGCCAGAAGTATTGCCGGTGCATGATCTGCCAGCAATGCTCCACCCGCCGGGGATCCTGGCCGATCAAGAGCATGGACAGATCTTCGACAGCGCCGACAACCGAACGGGTCTTCCATTCCAGCGTTGCCTCGCCCCAGCCGTACAGCCCAGGTTCAGTCGTCTCGACTTTGACGAGTACCCAATTACGCATTCGAGCGTTCACAACGAGTGTTTTAATGGCAGATATTTTCATGGCGGTTACTTATGAAGGGCGGTGAGCATCTTGACGGCAAACTCTATTAACACGTCCGCGGCATCCTCTGAAAACGGAGTTGTTTCCACTTCGTACCCGCCAAAGGGGAACGCTTCGCGTGCCGGTATATAGCCGAAGCCGCCGTTTGTGTATCCCGACACCAAGGTATAGGGAAACGGCGACCGCTGCCGGATGCTGACCCCGATCTGAGAGAACGGTTCCCCCGCCGTGGCAACCAGCGCGATGTCGCCAATGCGGATGACTTGAATGGGCCACGGCATGGAAGTCTTGCCGAAATAGAGTTCGGCGCGGTCCGCCGCCATGCCGGCCTGTGTCGCAGCGGCAGTGGCGTCGCGAAGCTCCTGGCTGCTCCCTGTTTTGCCGACGTCCGCTAGCCGCGCCCGGAGTGCAGCGGCGTTGGCCCTGGCTTTGGACGGATCGGGCTGCTGGCGCAGCGGGAGATCAACGGTGCCGCTTTGCATCCGCAAAACGGGTGGAGGCGTTTCCAGAGGAACTTCATCGTAAATCCCGATCCTAGCTCCGGATTCCTGAATGGTGCGCAATTCCAAGCGCGTCGGCTTCGTGTCGATGTTCCAGGCGAGCTTCGCCCCTTCCAGGCCAAGGATGGTGCCGAGCCGCCGGTAAACCTGCAAATCTCCGGTAAAGCCCCGGCGGGGTCCAAGGTCGCCGGTGGCGCCTTGTAGAAACAGGCAAGGGGCACCCAGGGACTCCTCCACCACCTTTTTCGCCTGACCTGGGT
>JANXXV010000712.1 GCA_025350445.1 Bryobacteraceae bacterium
CTTCGTTGATGCTGCGGACGTCGTATCCGAATTCGGTCAGAATCTGCCGCAGGCTGGCCTCGTGGTACGTGACGCTGTCCTCGGCGCCGGGCGCGGCGGCAGGCACGCTGAAGTAGAGTTTCTGGGCTTTAGACTGAGCCGGACCGATCAACGACTCGATAATTTTCTGGATTTGGGGGAGGCTTTGTGGTTCCTCCGGATTCAAGACACCGCGGCTCATCGGGCGGCGGGTTTCCACACGGAGCAGGTCGGCGAAGCGCTCCGATTCGTTTCCATGAACAACGATGCCGGATCCATGGACCGAGTGCGGGACGTTTTCCTTAGCGAGTACGTGTTCGGTCATCTTCGAGTAGGGAAGATGGACGAAGGCGTTCAGTTGAGTTTGATATTGGAACTGATCGTCGACGCGATGAGCTGTCACGATGCGGGAGGTGCCGACATCGAGTCCAACGGGAGACCCGTTATTGAGTTGTAGTTGAGGCATCAATGCTTTCTTCAAGCGCCCCGGTGAGTTTGAGCGCTGAATATAACTTGCGGTAGCGATCCTGTAACGCCGCCCGGTATAGCTGACTGGAGCGCCCGATGCCGGAAGCATCCTGAGCCATTTGCGATTCGGCCAGTGCGATGCCCTTCCATAAATTCGGGCCCGCCGCCTGGCGGAAGAGGGTATCGTATTCGAAGCCGAAATCGCTGAGACTCGCCAGCGAGAGGTCGTAATTATTATCGAGACCGAGGGCGGCGAATGGAAATCCGCGCGCCCAATCGGTGTGATAGCCGATTCGCATGTTGTTCGGATTCACCGACACCTGGGCATGCGTGACGCAGTTTTCGCTGCGGATTTTGTACTTCGCACGAAGCATTTCCGTTAGCACGCGTCCGGCGTGCATCTGCGCTGCGTTCACAGCGGGTACCGTCTCACCCGTTCCGGTCTGAGCCTCGAACGCAATTCCCAGAAAGCTGCTGTTCAGATTCAAGTATGCCGAATTTTCGTCGGCCCAGATGGAATTCCCGGCGTGATTGGCGGCGCTGGTTTCTTCCACGATACGAAGCACACGGCCAAACCGATCGATGAAATAGTTGTACGACTTGCTGTCGCGAAGACTGGCCAGCGTCAGATGTGAGATTCGCTTCAGCGCGTCGTTGCGCTCGGCATCGAAGGGAGCGATAGCGCTTTCGGTGGTGTGGTACACAATGCCTACCGGCTGAGACCGCCAGTCGGTGGACGGTGTCATCCCATGCTTCCTGTCCAGAACTTGATAGAAGCGGGGTTGATTCGGGGTGGAGAAACGGCTGTCGACGCGAAGGCCGTTGCTAAAGACTTCTTCCTGATCGGTCTCCTCTACCAGCCAGACGTCGGAGTAGCTTTGCGGTGGAATTTTCTTTGCCGTCTCCGGGAACATTTGCCGGTGAGAGACCAACGAAACGTCGGAAATTACCGCCGGTGCCGGAATAAGAAGAGAAACCGCTAGTATCACCAAAGCTCCCAGTGACAGGCGCCTCCAGACTGGCCGCTTGACCGGTGAGATCCGGTCGTCCATGGCACGGTGCAGATACTGGAGCTTTTCGACGGGATCCGAAATCCTCCGGGCGCGCCAATCGACGTACCGCTCAGACTGTAGATCACGGAGCTTTCCGCTCAGCGCCATCGAAACCTATATCCTTAGAGTGGGGAATAAGTGATTTCCTCTCCCAACTTATTTATCGGATGGTGGGACTGAGAACATTAGAGTACTAGGGTTCCTTGCTACTGCTCGGTAATCGAGAGTATCCGCGAATCGGCCTGAAACTTTTTGAAGTTGTACATGGTTTCTTCCACCTCTCCGGCCTGATGCTTCAAGAGTGCCAAACGGGCGTCATATCGGATGTTGACCCGTTTCGGCAGCCAGACTTCATCGTTGAGCCGGGTCTGTTCGACAGTGAGATGCGCGCCCTTAGCGAGGCGGGCGATGAAAAATCCGAAGGAAACAGTGTCAATGGATTCCACTTCCATCTTCACCCATTCATAGTCCGCTTTGTCGATCCAGAGCTTGCCGCGAAATTTGGCGAAGACTTTCGCCTCCGTGGTGCGAGCCTTGTAGTCGAGGCGGGGATTGGCGCCAATGGCCCACACGGCGCGGCCGTCCACCGTTTCGCCGGGAAGCAACTGAAAGGTAAACGCGTCGGGAATCTCGTTTAGAAATTCGCGCCCCTGCCGCCTTCGTTTTTCGCGTTCGGCGAGCCGCTTATTCCGTTGGGATTCAGTTTCCCGGTCACGGCCGGCGAGCCGCTTCTCGAATTTTTCCCGTTCCTTCTTTTCTTCCTCCGTCGATAGCGGTTTGCCGTCGCGTTCAATCAGACGGGAGTAGCGGTCGCCATGAATGAAAAAAATGTCTTTGGCCTTGGAGGAAGTGGATTTTACCCGGCCATCGGAGTCGAAGACTTTTTCCACGGACTTTTGCGCCATGGTATAGTCCTGAGCTCGCTTATTGTAATCGTTGTCGACACTTACGGACTTGCGAACGATTTCGCGGGGGTCTTGAGCCCGGACGATGCTAATGAATACACAGCAAGCCGGAAAGAGATAACGGGTAACACCCATTACTGGGAAGACGCTGAAAACAGCGTATTATTTCGCGGCGGCGGCGGCCGGAGCTGCTTTCTTCCTCGCTCTGGTCGCCCGCTTCTCAACGGGAGGTTGGCGATCGCTTTTCTTCAATCCGGGGAGAACGATCGAGGTGACAAATTTCTTCTCGCCATGATCGTCAAATTTGATTACAATGTAGTCGTCGCCACAGGTTAAAACTGAGCCAAAGCCGAACCTCGTGTGCTCGACTTGGGCGCCTGTGGCAAATGCCGGTTTGCTGGCCATTTTAAGAAAACCCTCTAATCTAATGTAACAAATCGGGTTAAGAATGTCGAGCGGCTGCTGTGGGGGTGCCTGACCGATCCGGGTCTGTTTCTGGATCGATGAATAGTGCGATCAGGAAATTCACCTCAACCCATTCCGTGGCTCCCGAAAAGGCACGTGGACCGTGACGGTGAGCGGCAACTGGGGAATTACGTTTACGTGTATCGGAAAGGACCGCGTAGACTACCAGGACGACCATTGAGGTGACCATGAAGATGCATAATCCACCGCACCCCGGTGAGGTGCTCAGGCGACTGTGCCTGGAACCCTTGAACTTGACCGTCACCGACGCAGCGCGGTCCCTTGGCGTGAGCCGGAAGGCGCTGTCGAGCATTCTTAACGGGCGTGCAGGCATCAGCCCGGAGATGGCGGTCCGTCTCTCGACGGCCTTCAACACCAGCTCTGAAAGCTGGCTTAACCAACAGGTTCAGGATGACCTCTGGCACGCGGAGAAAAATCGGAAATCGCTCCACGTTCGGAAATTGACTGCTGCATGATGTCATTTGCCGGGCCGCGGGCCATTATGGGTAGAACTCATGCGGTGTCAATCTAGGTGCGGACGGCCAACCCGATCAACCCGGAACGGAAAGCCTTTCTCGACGGGCACATCCTTAAGGGCAAGATCCCGGACCACTTCAGCGGCGTCCCCGTGTTCTGGGATATCGTGGTTGGCGTGATAAAGCTTGCAATTATCCGCAAAGAGTAGAACTAAAGTTGCAGCCCTCCAGATAAATGATTCGAGCGAAATTAGCCTCCGTTGGAGCGACCATGGACAATCTGAACTCCCGCAATATCGGCCGTTTATTGATTCCGGTTCCGCCGGTGGAAAAGCAACGGCCGACCGTGGAAAAATGCGCGGAAACTTATCGTCTAACAATCGGAATCAAGGCAAGCACCGGAGCAGCCATCAATCGCCTCCGAGAATACCGCTATGCCCTCATCACCGCCGCCGTCACCGGCCAACTCGACATCCGCGACCACGAAAAGAAGATGGAGGCGCTTTCCTAAAATGTCCGCTGAGAGCCCCCCCGAAGCCGAAGGTTTATCTCGAAACCACGATCCCGAGTTTTCTGACATCGCGGCCCAGTCGCGATCTGTTGGTTGCCGCGCACCAGCAATTGACCAGCGACTGGTGGAACGACCATCGTCACAGGTTTAGCCTATTCGTCTCGGCGCGGGTTCTGCGGGAGGCGGGATCAGGCGATGCCATAGCGGCGGCCCGACGGCTGGCTGAACTGGCAGGGATTCCCCAACTGGAATTCACGCCCGAGGCGCTGGATCTGGCCAGGCGTTTTCTCTCTGAAGGCGCAATACCGGCAAAGTCTCTGGAGGATGCCATTCACGTCGCCATCGCGACGGTCAACGGGATGGACTACCTGGCCACCTGGAACTGCCGGCACATTGTCAATGCTGAAATCATGAAGCGCCTGGTGAAGATAGCCGGGAACGCAGGCTTCTCGCTGCCCATCCTTATGCACGCCCGAACAATTAATGGGACACTAAACTCATGCTGAATGATCCCATAGTCGAAGAAATCCGGAAATTCCGCGATGAGCACGCCGCGCGGTTCAACTACGACCTGGATGCGATCTTCGACGATATCAAGAAGAGCGAGAAGGAACTCGGCCTGCCGTTGGTTACGCTGCCTCCGAACCGTGTCGCGAAGCCCGCTCCCGCGACGGACAAGCACGGCGACCAGGCCGCGTAAGCTCTGATAATGGTCGATCACCGGGAAATCGCTTTCGAATCCGCCGTCGAATATTCTCTCACGGCTTCCGGTGGATACGAGAAAGGCGATCCCGCCCTCTACGACCGTACCCGCGCCCTCCATCCGCACCTCGTGCTCGAATTCGTCCAGACCACCCAGCCCAAACCATAGCAGGTCATCGCCGCCTATTACGGTGCCAACGCAGCCGAAGCCTTCCTCACCGAACTCACCCTCGCGCTCGATTCGCGCTGCACACTCGAAGTGCTCCGCCACGGCGTCGATTTCTTCGGACAGACGTTCCTCCTCGCCTACTTCGCCCCCGCCAGCGGCCTCAATCCCGAAACGGCGGCACTCTATCAATCCAACCGCCTCACCGTCACCCGCCAAGTCCATTTCAGCCTCCAGCACGAGCAGTGCATCGACATTCTGCTCAGTCTCAACGGCCTCCCCGTCGCCACCGCCGAACTGAAGAACGCCTTTGCTGGCCAGACCCTTCGCAATGCCGTTCAGCAGTACCGCGAACGCGATCATCGCGAGCCCCTGTTTGCTTTCAAGAAACGCGCCGGCAGTAATTCGGCTCGCCGAACGATCCTAAATAGTGTCGGCGCTAGAGCCCGCGGGCTAAATCACATATACCTTCAGCACCTCATCTCCGTAGTGGTTAATCACCTTGATCGCGATCTTCCCCGTCGCCGGCTTGGCAAACGGCCGGCTCACTGTCGAATACAACGAACTCCACGCCGCCTCATCCACCTCCGCCTTCAATGCCTTCCGCAAGCGCTCATACGGCTGATCCGCCCCGGTGAAATACGCATGACGAACGAAAAAACTCTCGCCGTTATAACTCGTATCCACAAACCAGCAAGCCACCTCGTCAGTCGAGCTATTCCGCAACTCCTGCGTTGTGGGATCGTACACGTCCAGACCGCGCAACTCCACCTGCAGCCGCCCGTCCTCCAGCGTCCGCACATCAATGTCGGGTTCCCCAAACACCATAAACA
>JANXXV010000754.1 GCA_025350445.1 Bryobacteraceae bacterium
CCCCCCGACTCCCTTCAAAGCACCTTCGAACAGGCAGCTCAGGCTCTAGCCGCGCGGGATTACGTCCGCGCCGAGCAAGGTTTTCAAGCAGTCCTGAAGGCGAAGCCGGGGAACCTTGGCGCGCTGGGCAACCTGGGCGTCGTGTACTCCCGCACACACCAATATGCGAAGGCGATTCAGGTGTATCGTCAGGCACTTCGCACGGCTCCAAACGATGAGGGCCTGCTGCTCAACATGGGGTTGGCCTATCTCAAACAAGAGCAGTATGAGAACGCGCGGCCGCTCTTTGCCAAGATCGCGGCCGCGGGTCCGGGCAACGCGCAGGTCCAACAACTTCTTGCCACCTGTGAATTGTATACCGGTCAAGCGAAGCAGGGTGTTGCCCGTTTGGAATCCCAGCCGCGCGACGCCGGCGTACTCTATCTGCTGGGGCTTGGTTATTACCGGCTGGGCGAAAAGGACAAGGCTGAAGCACTAGCCTCGGAGATGATGGCCGCCAGCACCAGCGCTCAAGCCAATTTTCTGATGGGACGAGCCGCTTATGAAGGCGGACTTTTCGACGAGGCTGCCGGTTACCTGGTTAAAGCTCTGAACGCCGATCCGAACATTCCCGGGGGACACCGGGAGTTAGGCAAGGCCTACATCAGTCTCCGCCGCGGGGACGACGCTTACGCCTCATTGAAAATGGCGATTGCGGCCGACCCCGCCGACGCCGAAGCGCTCTATTTCCTGGGAGGTACGCTGGTGCGGGACGGCAATTTCGAGGCTGCGGTGGAGCCCCTGGAAAAGGCCCGGACAATGAACCCGGACTTTTGGGGCAACTATTACTATTTGGGCCGCGTGCGTTTGGCGCAACAGAAGCCGCAGGAGGCGGCAAAGCTTCTAGGTGAGGCGTCGCGCTTGAACCCCGAAGAGGCGGCGGTTTACTACCAATTGTCCCGGGCGCTCAAACTGTCCGGGCGTAATGTCGAATCGCAGCAGGCTTTGGCCGCGGTGAAGGGGTTAAGGGCCGGAAAGTTAGAACAGGCGGCGGCGAAGTTCGAATGCCCGGTTTCTTCGGTGGCAAGTTCAGCCCCCAAGCTGATGAGCGCGCTGCAACCCTTCGCCGTAGCCGTCCGGGCCGCCGGATACGACAGCGTGGTGCGGATACAGTTGACAGTGACGGAGAAAGGGGACGTTGCCGGTTTGCGGGTCACGCCAGACCGGTTGGAGCCGGTATCAGGCGTGATGGAAATCGTTCGCGGGTGGCGTTTTTGTCCGGCGGTTATTCACAACCGGGCCAAGGCAACTCCTTTAGAAATGAACATCGACGTCCGCGCCATCCGATAGTTGTTAACTACCCCCTTCCATTCCGGGAAGATCGGAGTTAGAATCATTTCGACCATGTGAATAGGAGGGTCTGACAATGTTTGACAGCCTCGATGACCAAATGAAGTTAGACGAGAAGAAGGAGAGTTCCCCAACCGAGCGCTGGTTGCGCTGGGCCGCCGTCGCAATTGTATCGGTCCTATTGTTTGGCGGGCTTTATTACGGCGTGCGGATGCTGGAGTAGTTCAGTCCTGCATTAGCAAGACTGGCGTGAGGGCAGGGCTGATGGTGTACATCACCTTTTTCACCCTGGAGGGATAGTCCGCGTTGGAATTGTAAGTTCGCAATATCCCTTCTACGCCCTTATTTTTGTATAAGTTGGAGACAGATAGTCTCCTCGCGACAGCATGAATTCCAGCTTTCACGGAAGGGAATTTCTCCTTACAGGATCCCCAGCCGAGAATATTATTATTTCTATATTCTTTTCCACCGCCCGACTCCACAAAAGAAATGCTGGGAAGCAGCCGCCAATCGAGTTGGTTGCGGTCGGCGGCAAGTATAAAATCGCCGATATGTTCTCTTGCCGGCGAACCGCGTTCCTCAAAGAACCGCTTCAAGAGCGTAAAGCGCGGATCGTCCTTGGAATGCTTAACCAGTGTATTATCAAGAGCATGCGGGAGAACCGGCGTGGCGAGGAGTCCGGCAAACATGACGATGCCTTGGGAGACAAGTTTTCTCAAGTTTTCCCCTCCTTAAAGTCTATTATTTACTACAACTTCCGTGGGCTGGCACCCGGTATTGATTTACTATAAGTAGCTGTCGGCGTGAGGTAACATCTCTCCCGATTATACCAGACGTAGAACGGAAATCCAGCAAAAAAATGGCGCGGAAGTGTCCGCGCCATTACGACATATGTTGGAATTAGCTGTTAGGTAGTTGACTTCCTGGCGGTCATCTCGCGCGTGCCGCGAGGGCTTTCCACTTTGAACTGAATCTCGTTCCCGGACACCTTGCCCGTATACGGCATCTTCATCTCGTTGCCGTTGCGCTCCATCTTCACCACGAACGAAACCGTGTCGCCGTCTACTTTGCCGTCCGAGATCTGGCTCTCACCCATGGGGCTGCTGACGGTGCCTGTCAGTTTCTCGCCGTCCTGCTTCAGGTCGAAGGTTTGGGTGCGGGTTTCGCCATCGCGCCCTTTGGTTTCCGCTGTCCATTTGCCGGTAATATCGGCTGCGAATGCGCCCGTAGTGAACAGCGCAAAAGCAACCGTCAAAATCAAAAACAACTTTAGTTTCATACGTTTTCCTCATCCGCGGCCGTAGGCTGGGCCAGGGGCATCGAATTGTTTACACAGGTAAGGATGGCCCGGCTGGACCTTAGGTTACGGGGCCGGTACGGAATTTACATTACTTGACACTTAGATTACTTGACACTTGCGTCAAACGGCGGTTTACTTCACGCCGCCCATCATCTTCCTGATGGGATTCACCATCGCGGCGAGGATCAAGCCCAACGCGATGCAGAACGCCGCGACGATGGCAAAGAGCGATGGAACCCCGAACGATCCGTAGACCGAAGCCAGGCGGCCGCCGATATAGTTGCCGACTGCCGTGGCCAGGAACCAGATGCCCATCATCAGGCCCACAAAGCGCGCGGGAGCCAGTTTGGTCATGGCGCTGAGGCCGACAGGGCTTAGGCAAAGCTCGCCGATGGTATGCAGCAGATAGCAGACCCACAGGTAGACCGAACTTACCTGCACTCCGCCCGCGGCAGCCAAGCCGCCGCCGACCATCACCAGAAAGCCGAGTCCCACGAAGATGAGGCCGAGCGAGAACTTGGCGGGACTGGACGGTTCCAGTTTTCCCAAGCGAATCCAAACCCAACCCAGCAACGGCGCCAGGGTGATGATGAACAGCGAGTTCACCGATTGGAACCAACTGGCCGGGTACTCAAATCCAAAGATCACCTTCGACGTGCTTCGCTCCGCAAACAGGTTCAGGGTGGACCCGGCCTGTTCAAACGCCGACCAGAACAGGGATGCGGCCAGAAAGAGCACAAAGATCACGACGAACCGTTTCCGCTCCACTGGAGTGGCGTCGGCAAAGAAGATCAGCCAGGCGAAGGTGGCGAAGGTCATTACCAGCAGCAGCACGCCGCCGGCATCGGAGAGACCTTGCGCGGTGACGGGCAGAAGCGTCGTCAACACGGCGAGGGCTGCCACCACTCCTATTCCCAGCAGCAGATTGCGCTTCAACTTCGCCGCGGCTTCCGGGCTTTCCGCCGGTGCCGGTTGCAGGCCGACCGTGCCCAGGTACTTGGCTCCCATCAGGTATTGCATCAATCCGATGGTCATCCCGATGCCCGCCAAACCGAAGCCATAATGCCAGTTGATCTTCTCGCCGACGTACCCGCAGGCCAGTGGAGAAAGGAAAGCGCCCAGGTTGATCCCCATGTAGAAAATGGAGAAGCCCGCATCGCGCCGGTTATCTTCCGGCGAGTAAAGTGCGCCCACCATAGTGCTGACATTCGGTTTCAAGAGTCCGGTGCCAATCACGATCAGCCCGAGCCCCAGATAGAAGAACGTAATCCCCGGCACGGCCATGCAGAAATGACCGCAGGCAATAATGATTCCGCCATACAGCACCGATTTCCGCTGGCCCAGAATGCGGTCCGCGATCCAACCGCCGGGCAGATTGGTCATGTAGACCATCGACGCATAGAGACCATAAATTGCGCCGGACTTGGCGTCGGAGAAACCCAGTCCGCCCTTCTCCAAGGTGGCCGTCATGAACAGGATCAGCAGCGCCCGCATGCCGTAGAAGCTGAAGCGCTCCCACATTTCGGTGAAGTAGAGCGTGGCAAGTCCGCGGGGGTGTCCGAA
>JANXXV010000810.1 GCA_025350445.1 Bryobacteraceae bacterium
TTCAGCGGCCTTGTCCCCAGGATTCAGATCGGGGTGATACTTGCGCGCAAGACGGCGATACGCTTTCTTGATATCGGCTTCGCCGGCCTCGCGCTCGACGCTGAGTAGCTGGTAGTAGTCCTTTTTCTTGGAAGCCATAATCGTCAATCCCCGGCTCTGGCTCGCCAATCTCGAATTCCGAAAAGGTTTGAGCAAGCCCGGCCAGGGGGTCGGGCCGCCAGCGATGGCGCCCGACCCGCCAGAGCTAACCTGGCTGTTGTCAAATACTGTGTGGGACAGGACATGAACTTACTTCTTGTCGTCTACGTCTACAAATTCAGCATCTACCACGTTGTCCTTGGGTTTCCCGCCGTCGGTACCCTGCGTATGTGGCGGAGCATCGCCCTGCGGTGCTCCCGATTGCGGACCGGCGGTCTTATACATTGCTTCGGCCAGTTTATGGCTGGCAGCGGTCAGCTTATCGGTTGCCGCACTGATTTGCTCGGAGTTACCGGCAGCCACGGCTTTCTTGGTCTCCTCAATGGATTCCTCAACGCTCTTGGCATCGGCCTCGCTGATCTTGTCGCGATGCTCTTTCAACATCTTCTCGATGTTGTAGATCATGGCGTCCGCGCGGTTCCTGGCTTCGATCTCTTCCTTCTTGCGCCGGTCGTCGGCCGAGTTCGATTCCGCATCGCGCGCCATCTTCTCCACTTCTTCCTTGCTCAAGCCGGAAGAGGAAGTGATGGTGATCTTCTGTTCGTTGTTGGTCGCCTTGTCTTTCGCGGTTACGTTCAGAATGCCGTTGGCATCAATGTCGAACGTCACCTCGATCTGCGGAATGCCGCGCGCGGCCGGCGGGATGTTGCCCAGCTGAAATACACCCAGCAGCCGGTTATGCTGCGCCATGGTGCGCTCACCCTGGTAGACCTTGATCTCAACCGAAGACTGATTGTCGCCGGCGGTAGAAAACGTCTCGCCCTTCCGCGTGGGAATGGTCGTGTTGCGCTCAATCAGCTTGGTGAATACACCACCCAGTGTTTCGATGCCCAGCGATAGCGGCGTTACGTCTAACAGCAGCAGGTCCTTCACTTCGCCGCCTAACACGCCGCCCTGCACCGCCGCGCCAATCGCCACCACTTCATCCGGGTTCACGCTCTTGTTCGGCTCTTTGCCGAAAAGATTGCGCACCATTTCCTGCACCTTCGGGATGCGTGTGGAACCGCCCACCAGCACCACTTCGTCAATCTGCTGCGGGGTGACGCCGGCATCGGACATGGCCTGCTTGCACGGCCCCATGATCCGGTCCAGAATGTCGGAAACCATGTCCTGGAACTTCGCCCGCGTAATCTTCAGTAACAAATGCTTCGGGCCGGAAGCATCGGCGGTGATGAACGGCAGATTGATCTCGGTTTCCAGCAGCGTCGAAAGCTCAATCTTCGCCTTCTCCGCCGATTCCTTCAACCGCTGCAACGCCATCTGATCGCGCGAAAGATCCACGCCATGCTCTTTCTTAAACTCCTGAATGATCCAGTCGATCAGCCGCTGGTCGATGTTGTCGCCGCCCAGGTGCGTATCGCCGTTGGTCGACTTCACTTCCACCACTCCATCGCCGACTTCCAGAATCGAAATATCGAACGTACCGCCGCCGAAATCGAACACGGCGATCGTTTCGTCCTTCTTCTTATCCAGGCCGTAGGCCAGCGCCGCCGCCGTCGGTTCGTTGATGATGCGCATCACCTCCAGTCCCGCAACCTGCCCGGCGTCTTTGGTAGCCTGGCGTTGCGCGTCGTTAAAGTAAGCCGGTACGGTGATGACTGCTTTGGAAACCTTTTCGCCCAGATACGCTTCCGCCGCTTCCTTCAATTTGCCAAGGATCATAGCCGAAATCTCGGGCGGGGAATTCTTCTTGCCGGAGATGTCCACACGAGCATCCCTGTTGTCGCCGGGAACCACCTTGTATGGCATCAACTTCATCTCTTCGCTGACTTCATCGAAGCGCCGGCCCATGAAACGCTTAATTGAGTAGATGGTGTTTTCCGGGTTGGTCACGGACTGGCGCTTGGCCACCTGCCCCACCAGACGCTCGCCGGTCTTGGTGAATGCGACGACGGAAGGCGTGGTGCGGCCACCTTCCTGGTTCGGTATGACAACCGGTTGGCCGCCTTCCATCACAGCGACGACAGAGTTGGTAGTTCCAAGATCGATTCCGATGATCTTGCTCATGATGTGTATATCCTCCAGAACAAAAATTGCTACAAAATATTGGGCTCGCCGGTCAATCGGCAACTTCAGCCCTTCCTTATTATCAAAGTTTAGTGCCCTGTTGTCAAATATTGTATGGCCGCCTGCTCTTTGCGGGTGGTTTTTCGTGAGCGGGTGATTGGTAGCAGGCGTCTTGCGGACCTTTGCATACCGGCTGAAGACTTCGCGGTAGCCCCGGCACCGGGTTGACGGCGTTCTGTTGGTAAGGTGCTGATTCCAGAAGACACTGAGTTTTGAGATTACTGGATATGAACTTTCCCAGCTGGGTGCGGTCCATCTGCATTCCGTGGACCTGGCTTGGCAGGGAGAATGGCACCCGCGCGCTGGTGCGATCAGCGGCACCCCAGGCACAGAGTTCGATCGCGCCGCTACTGGTTGTTGAGATTGGCGATTTCGCCCCGCCGCGCATAGGGAGTTACGCTGTGATAGTTTGACGTGGAGGAGCGTAGACATGGACAGCAAAGGATCGGGCATTCAGAAGGCGGACCCTGGTTACGACCGGCGCACGATGATTCGCAACGCCGTCACCGCGGGCGCCGCCAGTTTGATGGCCGCTACATCTAGCACCGCAACGGCGCTCGCCGCCGGGCCATCAAGCAAGACCACTCCGGTGAAATCGGCTTCGGCCGGCCCGGTCACGGCTTCCTACTCAAAGGGAATCGTCGAGACGAATTCGGGAAAAGTACGCGGCTATGTCAACCGCAGTGTTTCGGTGTTTCGGGGCATCCCCTACGGAGCTCCGGCGGGTGGCGCCAACCGGTTTATGCCTCCGGAGAAACCGAAGCCGTGGGCGGGTGCGCGGAGCTGTCTCACTTACGGGCCCGGGTGTCCGAGCGGCCTGAATATCTCAGAGAACGGCGATAACTCCACCCGGGGCGATGAAGATAACTTCCTGTTGTACCGCACCGGCGGTTGGCAGCGAGGCGAAGATTGCCTTCGCCTGAACGTCTGGAGTCCGGCAACCGGTGTACCCAGCCGAAAGCGGCCGGTGATGGTGTTCATGCATGGCGGCGGGTATACCGGCGGTAGTGGAAACGATCTTCTTTGCTACGACGGTGAAAATCTGGCGCGTAATCATGATGTGGTGGTGGTGACGCACAACCACAGGCT
>JANXXV010000819.1 GCA_025350445.1 Bryobacteraceae bacterium
CGTCCCGACGTCGATCTCGACGTCATGTTGCCGGGCCAAACACTCTTCCAATCGACGTCCAGAATTCTGGCTGGGCTCGAAACGGTCCTGGCGGATCAGCAGCCCGGCATGGTTTTTGTACAGGGCGACACCACCACCACCTTCTGCGGCGCGCTCGGGGCGTTTTATCGCCAGATTCCAGTGGGCCACGTGGAAGCGGGTCTGCGCACCGGCGATATGCTGGAGCCGTTCCCCGAAGAGATGAATCGCGTTCTCACCTCGCGGCTGGCATCGCTGCATTTCGCCGCGACCGGCGGCGCGGCGCAGAATTTAATCGCGGAAGGCATAGATCCTGCTGCCATTTCCATTACCGGCAATACTTGTATCGACGCGGTGCTGCACGTGCGCGATGGCCTGGAGAACGGCTCGATGGTTTCCCGGGATTGGCCTGAACTGGATTCGGAGAAGAAGCTGCTGCTAGTGACGGCTCACCGTCGTGAAAGTTTCGGCGAAGGCTTTGAGCAGATCTGCCTGGCGCTGGCGGAATTGGCGCGGCGACCGGATGTCCAGATCGTCTACCCCGTTCATCCGAATCCGAATGTCCAGGGTCCGGTGAACCGGCATTTGCGTGATCTGGCAAACGTCCACCTCATCGAACCGCAAAGCTATGTTCCCTTCGTCGATCTGATGCGGCGCGCGCATATCCTGATTACGGATTCGGGCGGAGTACAGGAAGAAGGCCCTTCGTTGGGCAAGCCGATCCTGGTAATGCGGGACAAAACCGAGCGTCCCGAGGCAGTGGAAGCGGGCACGGTGAAGCTGGTGGGAACGGACCGCAACCGCATTGTTGCCGAGGCTTCGCGGCTGCTGGAAGACCACGAAGCGTACCTTTCCATGGCGCACGTTCACAACCCTTACGGCGATGGGCATGCCAGCAGCCGTATTTTAGACGCAACCCGTTCATTCTTCAATAAATAGAGTTCTAAAATAAATTTGGAAACGGGCCGTTTGGGGCTTCTTTTCCTGCATCCGGAATTCGGCCCCTTTTATGATTTCAGCAGAAAGGGAGGTACGAGATGGATTTGAATGAATTGCCGGTCAGACGGACCCGGCGGCGGGTTGAATCGATTGCTGAGCCGCGGCCCGGTGGCCTGGCGAGTCTGCTGGCACAGAAAATTGTGGGGCAGCCTTCCGCAGTCGGGAAAATTGTACCCTATATTCAGATGTTCCAGGCAGGCCTTGCACCGGATGGAAGGCCGATCGGAATTTTCCTCCTGCTGGGACCGACGGGAACCGGAAAGACACGAACCGTGGAAGCGCTGGCCGAAGTGCTGCATGGAAGCGCCAAGAATGTTCTCAAGGTAGATTGCGGCGAGTTTCAAATGGAGCACGAAGTAGCGAAGCTGGTGGGCGCGCCCCCGGGCTATCTGGGGCATCGCGAGACTCACCCGATGCTGAGCCAGGCGAAGCTTGCCTCAGTGGCGAGCGAAAACAGCGCTGTCTCCATCGTCCTGTTCGATGAGATTGAAAAAGCCGCGCCATCGATGACGCGGTTGTTGCTGGGAGTGTTGGATAAGGCAACGCTACGCCTCGGCGATAACAATACGGTCAATTTCGAGAAGTCATTGATCTTTCTCACCAGCAACCTGGGAGCACGGGCGATGATGAAGCAATTGAGCCCCGGCTTCGGATTCGAGCCGCTCAGTGTGCACGACTCGAAGCACACCAGCGAACGGCTCGATCAGATTGCGCACTCGGCGGCACGGCGCCAATTTACGCCGGAATTCATGAACCGGATCGATGTCTCCATCACCTACGAACCGTTGGGCCAGGAATCGTTGCAGTTGATTCTCGATCAGCATCTGGTGGAGCTTCAGACTCACATCCTGCACCGGTTGGGCTCGCGCGGCTTCCGCCTGCATGTGCCGGCGGAGAGCCGCTTATTTTTGCTGAAGCGCGGGACCAGTGCCGAATATGGCGCCAGGGAGATCAAGCGCACGCTGCACCGGCATTTGACACAACCCTTGTCGGCTATGATTGCCGATGGACGCATCGAACCAGGCGGTGCGGTGCATGCCGAGCTTTCCGGCGATAAAGCCGAACTGCTGCTGCGTGCCGCCTGAGGCGCCGGCTACTTCATGCGCCAGGTATAGGTCTCTACCACGCTGCGTTGCTCCTTCAAAAAGATTTCCAACTTGAATTGGATTTCCGGGGCAACGTGGCGATAGAGAACCGTTCCGTTCTGCAATTGAGGAACGTCCATCTGAACCGACTTGCTGTCAGCACCCTCGGAGATGGTGAGCAATCCGCGCCACCCGCCTTTCACGGCGAGCGACTGGCGGTCCCACTGGACTAAAATGTTATCGTCCACGCGGGAAGCGGTCAGGTTTACGGCGTAGGGGTCCGTGGACGATACGGCCCTGGTTTGCGTCATAGTGCCGGAATACTGGTAGCCGGCTACCACTCCGAACACCACCAACATCAGGGTGAAAATCGCCCAGCCGGCTCGCGACCGGCTGCGGACGGGCTCGGCCACATAGTCCGCGAACATTGGCTTCGTTTCGTAATCGTGGCGGAGGCCGGGAATTGGCTTCGTTTCGTAATTTGGCGCAACCGCCGCTTGCACCGCTTCCGGCTCGGGCTTCGGCTGAAACCGGGGCGCGGTTGGAACGGGGCGTCTTGGCGGGGAGTGGCGCAGCTCCGGCGGCTCCTCTTCGGGCTCCGCGGGGCTTGCCACCAAATCCTTCCGGCGGAAAGGGAATTCCAGGTAACTGGCCGCGCCTACAATGGTGCCGTTCGGTTCCTCAAAGAAGAAACCGGCCGTTCCCGCCTTGGTGGCGAAGGGCTTGACCACCAACGCGACGTGGAGCGGATCGGGGAAATATTCCCGAAAAAACTTAAGATCCCCATCGTCGAGGAACAATCCATCGCGCGTGTGGCTGCGGTAGTAGCCCACGGTATAGAGGTCGCGGCCGGCTGAGGGATCGAACTGCGCCAGCGTCTTTCTCAGGTGCTGCAAATCCTGCGTCGATAGGATGTAGGACGGTCCGAAGGAGTACTCGCAAGGAACGGGCTCAAAGTCGTCGATGCGGATATAGGTATGGCTGCCGACCGGATCGATCCGCCCGAGCAGCACACCGCCGACCTCGGTTCCGCGCCGCCGCACGGCGCCGAAGCCACGCATGATCTCGACGTTCATCCGGTCGATGACATCGAAGGCAAGCTGAATAGTGAACGGTTTATCGGGAGGCTGCCATACGTAGTGCTCCCGCGGTGACTCATCTGGCACGATATCTTCCATCGTAGTCTGGCGTCTTGGACAAACTCAACTGTACGATACTGGGCTGTGGTGATTGGCAAACTTTATCTGGTGGCGACCCCGATCGGCAATCTGGAGGATATTACCTTCCGCGCGGTAAGAGTGTTGAAGGAAGCGGACCTGATTGCGTGCGAGGACACGCGCCACACGCGCGGCTTATTGGACCACTACGGGATCGACCGGCCCGCCATCAGCTATCACGAGCACAACGAAGCCGGCAGGACTCCGGATCTGATTGAGCGTCTGAAGGGCGGCCAGAACATCGCTATGGTATCCGATGCGGGGACGCCGCTGATTTCAGACCCCGGTTACCGGCTGGTGAACCAGGCGCTGGCCGAAGGGATTGTGGTGGTGCCCATTCCGGGGCCGTCGGCTATTTTGGCGGCTCTGACCGCCTCCGGGCTACCGACGGACGCGTTCCATTTTGGCGGGTTCCTGCCGGCCAGGACGTCACAGCGGCGGAAGGCGTTGGAAGCAGTTCGCGAGTTCGAATGTTCGCTGGTGTTTTACGAAACGCCGCACCGGATTCTGGAGGCGCTGGAAGACGTGGCGGCGGTGCTTGGGGGCCGGCCCATTGTGCTGACCCGCGAGCTGACCAAGTTGCACGAAGAGTTTCTGCGCGGGACCGCGGCCGAGGTGCTGGCGAGACTGCGGGAGCGGCCATCGATCAAAGGCGAGATGACGCTGGTGATTGGGAAACCGGTTTTTGCGGCCACCTCGGGGGTGGCGATTCCGGAGGCGGTGAACGCGCTGATTCAGGGCGGGATGGCGCGGATGGACGCGATGAAAACGGTGGCGCGGGAGCGTGGGTTGTCGAAGCGCGAAGTTTATGCGGCGCTGGAAGAGAGCTATTGATCCCAGACGTAGAACGGCAGCGGCTCACTCGTCTTTTGGCAGCGGAACGCGATGCGGGAATCCCACTCCGCGATCACGGACGGTTCGAAGCCGTGCGAGCGGATCATCTGTTCCAGGCACAACCGTGTGGGCGACCACCAGTTGGTGGGATCGTTGTTCAATTCCCCGCCCGGAAAGAATACGGCCAGCGGGATCTTTTGTAGCAGCTCTTCAATTTCGGGAGACGTGAACAATTTGCCATCTATCTCAAAGCCGCGCTGGGTTACGTGCGATTCCAGGTACATTTCACCGCGGCACACGGATCGCAGACGCTGAAGCGCGAGCAGCGGGTGGCGCAGGTGGTAGATGACCCCCAGGAAAAGCACGATGTCGAACTCGCCGATGGCGGCGGGCGAGAGATCGTATACCGAACCGAAGCGATGTTCCACGTTGGAGTTCAGCAGTTTTTTCGCGGTGGCAAAGCCGGTGTGTTCGGGGCGCAGATGATCGTAGGCGAGCACGTAGGAGGCACCCCGGCGCTCGGCTTCGAAACTGAAGAAGCCGTCGTAGGCGCCGACGTCGAGCACCCGCTTTCCGGACAGGTCCTCCGGCAATTCAAGCAACTTCGCCTTGCGGGGTGTGTCTTCGGTGCCCGGCGTAATCACACCCGGCGCGATTTCAATACGATGGAACCATTTCCGTTTGCCGATCTCTTCCAGTAGAGAATCTTGTTCTAACGTGTCCAAGATATGTAGTATCCCATGCGCGTTAGAACGGTCCACGGTGCGGCGGTTGCGGACCGGGGTAGGGGGTGGGGAAGCCCGGCAATTGCGGGTTGGCGTTCTGGTTGGGATTGGTATTGGGAGGCGTGACCGGGGGAGGAGGCGCGGAACCGATGGACGGGCCGGCCGTGATGAATCCGCCGGAACCACCGCTTGAACCTGAAGTCGGGGTGGCGGTGGTCGTATTCGAGGTCGTGTTCGTAGTCTGGTTCGTATTTTGATTCTGGTTCTGGCCCTGAGTCTGGCCTTGCCCGAACGCTCCGAAGCCGGTAAGCGGGCTCGGCACTCCACCCTGATTCTGTTGCTTCGGCTGCGATCCGTCCATCACCTCGCCCAGCGCGCCGCGCATCAGCCGCTTGTCGGCTTTAAGTTCGTAGACGAATTCCCACTCGTTATACTTCTGGCGTTCATTGTAGAGTTTGATGCTGGGCATCTCGATCTTGCTGGCAACTCCGGCGATGCACGTCCCGGCAGGGCAACTGAGCGGTGTGCCGACGTTGAGCCCCGGCTGATTGGGCCCTTGGCGGGGCGAGGTCAGGATCTTGCCGATCAAATCGATTGCCTGATTGCTGGGCGCGCCGGGCTGTCCAGGCTGTCCGGGCTGTCCGGGTTGTCCGAGTTGTCCGAACCCACCGCCGCCGAAGGGCGTGGCCGCATTAGTGGGATAGGTGGGTTGTTGACCCGGCTGCTGCTGGCCCTGCTGTCCGGGCTGCTGGAAATTTGCTTCTCCTGGAAGCGGCGGCAAAGGCGGCAGCGCGTTGGGGTCGGTTGGCGCCCCCGTACCCGGAGCCTGATCGCTGGCCCTGCGCCGCAGTGCGACATTGACACCGCCTGAATCCGGCGCATTGCTGCCGCCAACAGAAGCGCCTTCGGTGACAAACGTATTGACGTTCTCTTTCTTCTCGTCTTTCTTCTTGATCGCTGAATCCGTTAGCGCAAGGCCGTTGGTGTGAATCAGCCGCCACTCGTCTTTTCCGGACATGGGATCGGTGTAGCGTTTGCGGAGATAGCGGATCTCTCCGGTCTTCTCCAGCTCATCCATCGACTGGGGGAACTTCTTGTTCTTCGTATAGTAGAGCTGCACGGCGCGCTTGTACTGTTCGCCGCGTTCGATCAACATCTGCTCTTTGTTGCGCTGCGCTTCAAACGCCGCGCGCGGCAGTTGGATGTACAAGGAGATGGCAAGCGCCGCCGCCAGGGCGAAGACAAGCAGCAGCGCGAAGCCCGACTCTGGATTGCGGCGTCTCAACCCGGCTGCTCCTCCAGCGGAAGAGTTTGCTGATTCTTGAACTCGGTGTCTTCCACTACTACTGAGTTTATGCCGATGCGGATGATCTTGTAGCGGCGCTTCACGATGTCACCCTCGGTGACGACGTGGATGTCTTCGCCTTCCAGGAAGAAGGCGCGCTTGCCGCCCGCGCTGGATGGCGTGATGTAGCCGTAGAATTTCAGCGGAATGGGTGGGGGCGGCGGTGGTGGCGGCGGAACGGCCGGAAATGCAGATTGCGTTGCCTGAGCGATTTTGGTCGGATCTGGAATCACCGGCTTCTTCCCGCCCTTCGCTATTCCGCCCTTTTCCGCCTGCGGTGGCGGCGGGGGAGCTTGGGAGAATTCAAAAAGGCTGCGGTGCATCCCTTCCACACCAACTGCCTGCAACTTGGCGAGTACATCGACGCGAATGGTGGGATCGACGGTCATCGGGTCCGGACGATCCTCCGGCCTCTTCGGTTTCATACTGGGCTTGAACTCACTCAGCACGCGGCCCTGACGGCTACTTGCGCGCGTCTGCGCCAACGGAACCGGGCGGCCCATGGGCACGTCGGCAACCTGTTGCGACGGCAGCCGGATGCCCGCGGTGGAACGGGGCGCGGTAGTCGATTGGGTTGGGCCACCCGGCGTGGAATTCATGAAGAACGCCGCGATGGCGACCACAACTAGGCCACCCAGGATCGCGACTTTTTTCGGCTCGGCTCCTAGTTTCATCGCGCTGGCATGTCCTCTCGTACGAAGGTATTGAACTTGATGGCGACGCTGAGCATTCCCGCGGCTTGTTGCGGCGCGGCAGTGAGACCTTCCAGAATCAGGAATCGCGGGGAACGGTCCAGGCGGTTCACGAATTGCAGCAGGTCGCTATAAGTGCCTTCGTAGTTTGCCGCGATAGTCATCATGCTCAGATTGTCACTGCCCTCCACCGGTTCAAAGACAAACGAATCGCCCTTGGGCTTGATGCCGGACTCCTTTGCGTTCTTGTTGAGCTCGGTCAGAATGGTGGACGATGCGGTGCGGCGGTCCATGAAATAGGTATTGAGGAACGTATCGCCGGCCGTGCGCGCCTGCTCGATCTTCTTGACCAGAACGCGCAGTTTCTGCAACGACGCCTGGCGCTGCTGTACCTGCGAGCGCATGCCGATCAACTGCGAATCGAGTTCCTCGGCCGAGCCGCCCAGCGGACGGAAGACGGCGAAGGCGGCGATCAGGTTTGCTGTCAACAATACGCCCAATATGGTGCGGGCCACGATGCGCGGGTCGCGCGCGAAGTTAGCGGGCAGCTTCGGCCAATTAAAGTTTTTGAGCATACGTCACACTTACCCGGTATTTGAAAAGCGGATCCGATTGCGAAGGCGGCCGCGAAGTATGCATGGTGGTGGAGCCGAACATGGGAGAACTTTCCAGGTTCATCAGGAACGGAACAACGGCTTCGGCATTCTGGGTTCCTACTTCCATGTCGAGCAGAAGGTCGTTGGGTCCGTTGAGTTGTGGTCTGACGGAGACCAGCCGGACATCGTGCGGCAGTACCTTTTCAAGATCGTTGAAGATCCGTGTCCAGCTCACGCCCTTGCGCAGCAGCAACTGATTGGTGAAGACGCTGCGATCCAGCACTTCGGCGTTCTCCGGCTTGCGCAGAATTGCTTCCAACCTGTTCTGCTCGGTAGTCATTGTGGCGAGTTGCGAATCGACTTTCGCGATCAACCCGCGTGCTTCCTTGGCGCGATTCCGTTCGGAAGCAGCCAGCGAGATGAAGATGGAGAGAAGGATAACAAGCAGCACGGAAACCGCGGCGGTACCCACCACCATGGGCCGGTCCCGGCGGAATGGCTCGCTGGCAAGGTTGACTGGAAACCTCATACGCGGACGGCCTCCGGGGATTCCAGGTAACCCAGCAGGCCTGCATTGAACTGCCCAGGGGTGCCGAATCGTGACCGGACC
>JANXXV010000845.1 GCA_025350445.1 Bryobacteraceae bacterium
GGAGCCCATCTATAAATGATCGATAGGAGAGAATTCATCGGGATGACCATGGGAGCGGGCATGCTTGCGGCGGAACCGGCGGCGCCATACAGAATCATCGATCCACACGTTCACGTATGGAGGGCCGACCTCGCTTTTCCGTGGGCGAAGGAGACGGCGAACCCTCCGAAGAAAGACGCCAGTCCCGAGATGCTGCTCGACCTGATGAAGGCAAACGGCGTTTCGAAAACCGTGATTATCCAGGTGATCCATTACCGCTACGACAATTCGTTTCTCGCCGCGGTGCTCAAGCAATACCCGCGATATTTCCGTGGCGTTGCGCGCGTGGATCCGCTGGATCCCGCCGCTCCAGATCATCTCTCGCGCCTGGTGCAGGAACAGGGATTCCGGGGTGTCCGGCTCAGCCCCGCACCGAACGCGGGCGGCGATTGGATCACCGGCCCGTTGATGGCGCCGCTCTGGAAGCGGTGCGGCGAACTGAAAGTGCCGATGACCATTCTGGCGCCCATTTCACGCATGCCGGACGTGGAACGCATCCAGGAAAAATTCCCAGACACGACGCTGGTCATCGATCACATGGCCGATTGCCCCGTGGATGCGCCGCACGAGCTGGAAAAGCTGATCGCCTTCAAACGGTTCCCCACGGCGTTTGTGAAGGTGTCGCACGCCTGGCAGATTTCAAAGCAACCGTATCCGTTCGCGGACGCGCAGGAGTTCGTGAAGCGCCTGCATGCGGCCTTTGGTCCGAAGCAGTTGATGTGGGCGACGGATTGGCCCATCGTGGAACAGAACCACACCACCTACGCGCAGGCGTTAACGCTGGTGAAGGACGACATGAAGTTTCTCAACGACGAGGACAAGCGCTGGATGCTCAGCAAGACCATCGAGCGCGTCTGGCCGTTCGATTAGGCCTGCCGGGCTTTGCGCGCATCCCGGAACGACTTCACCGCGAATAGGATGTAGACCGCCGTCTGCATCGCCATCGCGGACTGCGAGAACACCGCCGCAGGCTGCGGGACGTCCTGGCCTGCCAGTAACATTGGCAATTTGAACAGTCCCGGAACGCAGGCGATGTATCCCACTGCCGCCAGCGCTACCCCGATATGCGTGGCCAACTTTCGCTTCCCCACATCGCGCGCCAGATGCCGAGTCCTGCCAACGCCAACCCAAATGCCGCGGGAATCAACGCGGTAAGGCTGGATGTCCCCGTCCCGAGATAGCCGCCCAGGCCAAGCCCAATCAACAACATTCCTAACCCGGCGTAGCCGGAACCAAACAGGGCGCGACAAATCGAAAAGTTGGACCCTCTCGCAAAGTGCCTCCAACGGCCCGTGGGTATTGAACGAAAAGCGTTACCCAAAATCTTTTCTGCCAGGAAACGTTATGATTCCCTTGGATAGGTACTAACACAACCGTCATGGTTGCCACGTCACTTAGTATAAGAGTGTGGAACGAGGCTATGTAATTCTGGAAAACTTCATGAGCCCGGCACTGTTGCAGGGGTTGCGCGCCCGCGTGGAAGAGTTGTTCGCCATCGAAGGCCCGACCGCCGGCTCGGAGTTCCGCCAGGAAGCGGGCACCAGGCGGTTGGCGAATCTGGTCGACAAAGGCGAATTCTTTCGTGAAATCGTCGCGATGCCGCGGATTCTGGAACAAATCCAAGCGGTGATCGGGCCCAACTTCAAACTAAGCAGCCTCAATGCCAGGTCCGCGAATCCCCATTCAGAGAGCGATCAACCGCTGCACGCCGACATGGGGGGCATCCCCGACGAACAGGGCTACTGGGTCTGCAATACAATCTGGCTGCTGGACGACTTCACGCCGGAGAACGGAGCCACCCGCGTGGTGCCCGGGACGCACCTGCTGAAAATGTTGCCTCAACAGGTCTTGCCGGACATTTTCGCGCCTCACCCAAATCAGGAATTGGTGCTCGGCAAAGCCGGAACCGTCGTTGTCATGAACGCCCACGCATGGCACGGCGGAACCGCCAACCGCACCGGTGCGCCGCGCCGCGCCTTGCACGGCTTCTACTGCCGGCGAGACAAACCGCAGCAGCAGTATCAGAAGCAGCTTCTTCGCCCGGAAACGCAACGGGATCTGACGCCCGCGCTGCGCAAGGTGCTTGCGCTGGACGATCCGCTCAACGACGAACTGAGTTCGAAAACCACCCGGCAGAGCGGATTCCTAAAGTAACTTCCGCTTTCCTGCGATGATGGGAGTGTGGCCGTTATCGACGCCAAGTCCGTCCGGGAAGCCAGCCTGGCCATGCGAGTCTCGCTGGCCGTGGGCGCGTTTCTGCTGGTGGGCAAAACCATCGCTTGGTCGCTTACAGGCTCTTCCGCGATTCTCTCCGATGCCGCCGAAGCGCTGGTCCATATCACAGCCGTCGCCTTTGCCGCCATCAGTCTGCGTCTCAGCTTCCGGCCCGCCGACAGCCGCTTCCGATACGGATACGAGCGCATCACTTTCTTCTCCGCGGGCTTTGAAGGCGCCACCATTATCGTTGCGGCGCTCTTCATCATTGTAGTCTCCGTCCACAAGTGGCGGGCCGGTGTGTTTCCGCATAACCTCGGCGTAGGATCCGGGCTGGTGGCTGCCGGTGCGGCGATGAATCTGCTGCTGGGCGTTTATCTGATCCGCATCGGACGGCGTTCGAAATCGTTTCTCATCGAAGCGCATGGCAAGCATGTGCTGACCGATAGCTGGACCGACATCGGCGTAGTGGCCGGTCTCGGTCTGGTGATGTTGACGGGATGGAAGCCCTTCGATCCGCTGATCGCGATCCTTGTCGCAGCCAACATCTTGTGGTCCGGTGCGCGCCTGATCCGGCAGTCGGTGCAGGGCCTGATGGATTATGCGGACCCGGCCACGGGCAACGAGATCACCCGGCACCTGGATTCCATCTGTGCCGAACTCAGCATCCGGCATCACGGCCTTCGCTTCCGCCATACGGGAAACCGATTGCTGATCGAAGTGCATCTGCT
>JANXXV010000846.1 GCA_025350445.1 Bryobacteraceae bacterium
TTCAGCGAGCCCTTGCCCATTCCCTCGGCCTCGACGAACTCTGTAGTACCCAACGTGGGTAATACACCGACACCTCGCTAAACCTCAACAAAATATGTACTTAGACGCGCGCCTTCACACTTACGAGTAAACTCCCGCTAGCCTGCAAGCAGTTGTGACGGAATGCGTTATCACCCAAATGGTGAACTGCGACGCAGTTGAAATTCTGAGCTATGTGAGCGGCTCGGCAAGAGGCGCAGGATTTGAACTGCCAGATTTAGAATCACTACTCTTGATTCGGTCTTCTTGGGGCGATCCGGCCATACGCCGTTCGCGGAAGGCATGGGGGAAGAGAGCGGGAGGATCAAAAACAATGCACCGCCAAGGGTTGAGCCTTGGCGGTGCATGAGTACAGAGGAAAGGACGTTTATTTAGAATCTTCCGCGGGAAGTTCGCCGTCGCGGCCTTCTTTAATGGCCTTGAGTTTCTCTTCACGGCGTTTGGCACGTTCGGCGGCGCGCTTGACCAGTTCCGAACCTACCAGTTCCAGAATCGCCTGTTCGGCTCCATCGCCCTTGCGCCAACCGAGACGGACGACGCGGGTATAGCCGCCGTTCCGCTGACCGAACCGGGCGCCCAGTTTGTCAAAAAGTTTCTTGACCGAACCGGGAGTCTCGAGAAACTGCGCGGCCTGGCGGCGCGCATGGAGCGTATCGCGCTTGGCGAGCGTAATCATCTTCTCGACCAACGGCTTGGCAGCTTTCGCCTTCGTTACGGTGGTAACGATACGCTCGTTTTCGATCACGCTGGTGACCAGGCTGCGTAGCAATGCCTTGCGCGAGCCGCCGTCGCGCTTTAGTTTGTATCCGGACTTAAGATGTCTCATTCAGCTGCGTCTCCCGCTTCTCCCTCTAGATCCTCGGGAAGGACCGGGGTCTGTGCAGGCATCGTCATAC
The DNA here is from genome assembly GCA_025350445.1 of Bryobacteraceae bacterium. Next base: position 936 of record JANXXV010000846.1, read on the forward strand.
GGCCCTGAGCGTCAAACTTGACGCCGAATCCGAGGCCGAGGCCACCCAGAATTTCTTTGATTTCGTTCAGCGATTTGCGGCCGAAGTTCTTCGTACGAAGCATTTCCGCTTCCGACTTCTGCACCAGGTCGCCAATGGTTTGGATATTCGCGTTCTTCAGGCAGTTGTAGGAACGGACGCTCAGTTCCAGCTCTTCCACCGAGCGGTTGAGCACTTCGTTCATCTGGCTCATGCCGCGCTCTGCCGGTTCTTCGGAAGCTTCCGCCACTTCTTCAAAGTTGATGAAGATACTCATGTGGTCTTTCAAAAGCTTGGCGGCCTGGCCGACCGCGTCTTGCGGCGAAATTGCCCCGTTGGTCCAGACTTCGATGGTCAGCTTGTCGTAGTCGGTGGTCTGCCCGAGACGGGCCGCTTCCACGTTGTAGTTCACTTTACGCACCGGCGAATGGACGGAATCGATGGGAATAAATCCGAGCGGCAGATCTTCGTCGTAGTTGCGGTCTGCATTGACATACCCGCGGCCCGACTTGAGTCGCATCTCAATGTTGAGCTTGCCGCCTTCGCCGATGGTGGCGACCGGCATATTCCGGTCGAGCACTTCCACATCCGATCCAACTTCAATCTGGCCGCTCAAAATCTGCCCGGCCGAATCGGCCTTGAGGTAGACCGTCCGCATCCCTTCCCCGGACATCTTGAAAGGAATCTGCTTCAAGTTGAGAATGATATCCGTGGCATCTTCGACAACGCCCGGAATGGGGCTGAATTCGTGCGCCACACCGTCAATTCGAACGGCGGTAATGGCAGCCCCTTCAATGGAGCTGAGCAACACGCGGCGCAGGCCGCTGCCGATGGTGGAGCCGAACCCGCGCTCGAACGGCTGCGCGGTGAACTGGCCGAAACGCTCTGTAAGCGTCTCTGTGTTCGCGACGAGTCTCTTTGGCTTCTGAAAACCTTTGAACATAGTTTGTGCCTTAAGAAGTACGCTTTACTTGGAGTACAACTCCACAATTAACTGCTCGTTCAACTGGATCTGGACTAATTCCTCACGCTTCGGCTGGGTGAGCACGCGGCCTTTCAAGGTCTCGCGGTCCACTTCCAACCAGTTCGGTGTAGGAGTGTGAGCCGTGGTATCACGGGCACCCAAAATTGTGGGATTCTGCTTGCTGCTCTCGCGGACTTCGATCGAGTCCCCGGGACGGACCTGGAAGGAGGGGATGTCCACTTTCCGGCCGTTCACATGAAAGTGACCGTGGCGGACAAGCTGGCGCGACTGCGCACGGCTTGTACCAAGGCCCATGCGGTAAACCACGTTGTCCAGACGCTTTTCAAGCATGCCGAGCAAATTCTCACCGGTGATGCCGGGCATTGCGCTGGCTTTCTCGAACAGGTTCCGGAACTGCCCTTCCAGCAGGCGGTAATAGCGGCGGGTCTTCTGCTTCTCACGGAGTTGCAAGCCGTAGCCGACGATCTTCTTGGCCTTACGGTCCTTGCCATGTTGGCCGGGAACATAATTGCGCTTTTCGATGGCGCACTTCTCGGTGTGGCAGCGTTCCCCTTTGAGGAACAACTTCATGCCCTCTCGACGGCAGAGCCGACAGACGGGTCCAATATAACGAGCCAAATCTAACCTCCACGTATCTACGTGACTTAAATTAGGTGCAGTTTACGGCCATTGGCGGCCTTCTTCCTGCTTCGTGCAGCCGCTGAGCGGCAAAAATCATACTCTGCGTTTCTTGGGCGGGCGGCAACCGTTGTGCGGAATCGGAGTACGGTCCTTAATCGATCTTACCTCAATTCCGGCCGTAGCCAAGGCGCGCACCGCGGACTCGCGGCCTGCACCCGGCCCGCTGACCCGGACTTCCACTACCCGCAGACCGGATTCCTTCGCCTTTGTCGCCGCAGTCATGGAAGCCTGCTGCGCCGCGAAGGGAGTTCCTTTGCGGGAACCACGGAAACCGAGAGAACCGGAACTAGACCAGGCGATGACATTGCCGATCGGGTCGGTAAACGTGACGATGGTGTTGTTAAACGTCGCCTGCACGTGAACCAGTCCAACCGGGATCGTCTTTTTCTCTTTCTTCTTAAAAGTCTTCTTCTTGGTCGACTTTGACGCTTTAGTGGTCTTTGCTGGAGCTTTAGCCATGTTCTATTTTCCCGTCGCTTTCTTCTTACCGGCTACCGTCCCGCGGCGCGGTCCCTTGCGGGTACGGGCGTTGGTGTGGGTACGCTGGCCGCGAACCGGCAGGCCGCGGCGATGGCGCAGGCCGCGATAGGCGCCCATTTCGATCAGCCGCTTGATGTTCAGCGACACTTCCTTACGGAGGTCGCCTTCCACCGAACCTTCGGTTTCGAGGATGATACGAATCTGATTGACTTCCTCTTCGCCGAGGTCGCCGATCTTCTTATTAAAGTCGATGCCACACCGATAAAGAATGGACTTCGCCCGGGTCCGGCCAATACCGTAAATATAGGTGAGGCCGATCTCGGCTCTCTTCTTGGGCGGTAAATCTACGCCAGCAATACGCGCCATATACTCTCTCTCCTGCCTAACCTTGCCGCTGCTTGTGTTTCGGATTGGTGCAGATCACGCGCACAACGCCTTCGCGATTGATCACCTTGCACTTGTCGCACATTTTCTTAACCGATGCCCGTACTTTCATAATTTCCTCAGAACCTTCGTAATCCGGCCCCGTCCGCGATCATGCGGGGATAATTCCACTTCTACCCGGTCGCCCGGACGCAGCCGGACAAAATTCTTAACCGCCACCCCTGCCGCGTGCGCCGTCACTTCCTGCTGATTTTCCAAAACCAGCCGGTAAGCCGCGCTGGGCAGCAGTTCCACTACGGTGGCGATTACGGCCGCGTCAGAACCCATGGCCCGTTTGCCGTCACGGCCACGCAATGCTCAAAATGGGCCGAATAGGAACCGTCCTTCGTAACGGCTGTCCACTTATCCGGCATCACCTTTGTGTCCGGTTTACCCGCATTCACCATCGGCTCGATGGCGAGAACCATTCCCTCTTTAAGCCGGGGATTTTCATTCTTGCGGTCGACGTAGTTGGGAACCTGCGGCTCCTCATGCAGAGAAGTGCCAATCCCGTGTCCTACATATTCTCTCACAATCGAAAAACCATTCGAGAGTACGTGCTTCTCCACCGTCTCGCAAACATCGAACAACCGGTTTCCCGGCCGCATCTTATCGATCGCCATTTCGAGCGACTCTTCAGTTACCTTTAATAACTTCTTCACCGATTCGTTCGGCTCGCCCACGCAAACCGTATAGGCCGAATCCCCAAAATATCCTTCCAGTTCGACGCCCGTGTCGATCGAAACAACGTCGCCCTTTTTCAGAACCCGTTTGCTGGACGGCATCCCATGGACAATCTCCTCGTTGATCGAAGTACACAACACGAAGGGATACTTGGAGCCGGCCGCCGGAACATAATAGCCCTTGAAAGCCGGTCGTGCACCCGCGTCGCGAATCATCTTCTCCGCCACCACTTCCAAATCCTGAGTGGTGATTCCTTCTTTTACCATCGCCGCCAGATCCTGCAAGATCCTGTAGACAAGAAGGCC
>JANXXV010000835.1 GCA_025350445.1 Bryobacteraceae bacterium
CCTCGATGCTGCAAGGTGCCGTGAACCTTGGCTTCATGGTGTTGCCGCTCTACCGCGCATGGGTGATCATTGCATCGCTGGCCGTTTGCCTCACTACCTGGGCTGTGACACGGTTCTGCACTCTGTCAATAAGATTGAACAGTTGCGGTTGAAGGATGCAGATTTGAACAGGACCATCCACAGTTTAATCGATTCATTCAATTGAACTTATACCGTTATCCACATTGAGCGGTTCCGGAGCCTCTTGAAATGTGAGGACAACTGGAGGCGCGGGGAGTTTTGCACGGTTGACACCCCGGTTTCCCACAATCAGACGAGACGGGAAGCAGTTGGTTTTTGTATAATTTAGAAAGAAATACACATTTCCACAGGCCCTACTAAGGGTGTTAAGAAGGGTTACTTATATCTTGAAAGGCTTAACAGTAGCCGGATGAAGAGAAACAGGAGCTAGGACACTGCATGGAATTCACTGTAAGCAAAGCTGACCTGGTCAAAGAACTGAGTCTTTCGCAGGGTGTTGTAGAGAAGAAGACCACGATCCCAATTTTGTCGAACGTGCTGCTGGAGACTGACGGTGATAGGGTTCAACTGACCGCAACCGATCTGGAACTGGGAGTGCGTTGTTCATTCCCTGCGCGCGTAACTAAACAGGGTGCGGGTACCATTCCGGCGCGACGCCTGCTGGATTACGTGCGGCTGCTGCCTGACGCGGACATCCACGTCAAACTCGGTGACAATCAGTGGGCCAGCCTCGTCTGTGGACGTTCCAAGACGAAGATCGCCGGCATGTCGCGGGAGAGCTTCCCTGAGTTGCCGGAAATGCCCGACGTTCTGGCCGAAATTCCGGTTGGCGCGTTGTGTTCCATGATTACCAAGACCATCTTTGCGATCTCCGCGGAAGAGTCCCGATTCACGTTAAACGGCGCCCTGTTGATCTTCAGAGAGAGCGGTATGGCGATGGTTTCGACTGATGGGCACCGGCTGGCGATGATTGAGACGTCTTCCGACATTCCGACCATTGGGGCTGCTTACCGGGCGCTCTTGCCGAAGAAGGCTATGAGCGAAATTCTAAAGATCTCCGCGGAAGCTAATCCTGAGAGCAAGCTCAGGTTTTCCGGCGATGAGAACCATCTTTTCTTCCAGTTGGGAGACCGCCTGCTGATTAGCCGTAAACTGACGGGCAACTTCCCCGATTTCGAGCGCGTCTTACCTAAAGAGCAACCAAATTCTATTGTGCTGAAGCGCGATGAAGTCCGCGGCGCAATCGAGCGGGTGGCTCAATTCTCAGACGAGCGTTCGCGGGCGATCCGGTTCCAGTTTGTGCCGGGTGAAGTGAAAATTTTTTCGTCCCTCTCGGAAACTGGGGAAAGCGAAGAGAGCCTCTCCACGGATTATGAAGGGCCCGAAGTGGAAATCGGGTTCAACGCGCAGTATTTACTGGATTTTCTGAGGGCGGTTCCAGAGGACTCCGTATCGTTTCATTTTCGCGATTCGCAGAGTGCCGGAGAGATGCGGCCAAGCGGCGGCGCGGAGAACTACAACTACCGGTATGTCATCATGCCGATGCGCATCTGACTGCACGTTGGAATGAACGGCTGAATTGGACGCGGTATTGGATTAAGACTAACTATGGCAAGCAAAGATGTGAATTTCGAGGACTACGATTCCAGGAGTATCAAGGTGCTGGAAGGTCTTGAGGCCGTTCGGCTTCGGCCCGCCATGTATATCGGCTCCACCGGTGAGGCTGGTCTACATCACCTGGTTTATGAGGTGGTGGACAACTCCGTTGACGAAGCTCTGGCTGGCCACGCGGACCGCATCGACGTCACCATCCATCTGGACAATTCGGTCACGGTGGTGGACAACGGCCGCGGTATCCCGGTGGACATGCACGAAGGCGAAGGAGTGTCGGCCGCGCAGGTGGTGCTGACCAAACTGCACGCGGGAGGCAAGTTCGATTCGAACAGCTACAAAGTGTCCGGAGGTCTACATGGCGTGGGTGTCAGTTGCGTGAACGCGCTTTCCGACCCGTTTCTGCTGGAGATCTGGCGCGGCGGATACACCTGGGAACAGGAATATTCCAAAGGTATTCCGAAAGCGCCGCTGGCACAGGCTGGAAAAGCCGGTAAGCGAACAGGCACTAAGATCACCTTCAAACCCGATCTGACGATTATGGATGCCAGCGTCTTCAATTTCGATACGCTGTCACAGCGGTTGCGGGAATTGGCGTTCCTAAACAAGGGCTTGACCATCACCCTGGCCGATGAGCGTGAGGATCCGGTTAAGAGCCACGAGTTTCACTACAGCGGCGGCATTGCGGAGTTCATCCGCCATCTGAACCGCGGCAAGAGCGTTCTGCACGAGAAGCCGATCGCCTTTGAAGCGGACCGCGAAATGCCGAACGGTGGAACGCTTTCCATGGAAGTGGCATTGCAGTACAACGACAGCTATTCGGAAAACCTGTTCAGCTTTGCCAACAACATCAACACCGTGGATGGAGGCGCGCACCTCACTGGATTTCGCAGCGCACTCACCCGCACCATCAACGCGGCGGGTCAGGCGGCGGGCCTGTTCAAGGACGTGAAGGAAAATCTTTCGGGCGACGACGTCCGCGAAGGTCTCACCGCGGTGATCAGCGTGAAGCTGCCGCAACCGCAATTTGAAGGGCAAACCAAGGGCAAGCTGAACAGCGACATCAGCGGGTTTGTGACGCAGTTCGTCAACGACAAACTGAGTGAATACTTCGATAAGAATGCGGCGGTGATGAAGAAGATCGTCTCCAAGGCGATTGACGCGGCCCGCGCGCGTGAGGCGGCCCGAAAGGCCCGCGACCTCACCCGGCGCAAAGGCGCGCTCGATTCCAGCGGGCTTCCGGGAAAACTGTCCGATTGTCAGGAGAAAGACCCGGCGAAATGCGAAGTCTATTTGGTAGAGGGTGAATCGGCGGGCGGCACCGCGAAGGCGGGACGCGACCGGCGCTATCAGGCCATTCTTCCGCTGAAGGGAAAGATCCTGAACGTGGAGAAGGCCCGCTACGACAAGATGCTGGGGCACGAAGAAATTCGTGCGATGATCACGGCCATTGGAACCGGTATTGGCAAGGACGATTTCAACGTCGCCAAGCTGCGCTATCACAAGATCATCATCATGACGGACGCCGACGTGGACGGATCGCACATCCGGACGCTGCTGCTGACGTTCTTCTTCCGGCACATGCAGGAGCTGATCACGCGCGGCCACGTGTTTGTGGCACAGCCGCCGCTCTATCGCATTAAGAAGGGAAAGAGCGAGAAGTACATCAAGGACGATAAGGAATTCACGG
>JANXXV010000937.1 GCA_025350445.1 Bryobacteraceae bacterium
CGCAGAGCGGCACCCAGCAGGGCCAGCCCGTGCCCAACGTATCGGTACGAATCGTAAACAATACAGACCCAACAGCTCCCGCGGCCGCAGCCTGCAATGTGCCTGGAGGCACCGTGCTTACCAACGCTGCCGGACGCGCGGTTTGCGATGTCATCCTAAAGGGTGCGCCGGGCTCATACGTGCTAGTGGCGCTGGTTGGCGAATATCAATACACATCGGCCTTCAATCTCACTGTCACCGATGCACCCGCCTGTACATTCTCAGTCGCCTTCAGCAATACAGCGTTTGGAGGCGCGGCCTCGTCCGGCACGATCAGCGTCACCACGGCAGCCGGGTGCGGATGGACCGCGAACAGCAGCGTTGGATGGATCTCGCTCAATGGCACTTCGGGCAGCGGAACGGGAAGCGTCAACTTCAACGTCGCAGCCAACACCGCGGCAGCCAGATCGGGAACCATTCAAGTGGCAGGCCAGACGTTCATCCTGACGCAAGTGATTGGCGGCGGACCGTCCGCGCTCACCATCACCAGCCCGGCCGGGCTTCCGTCCGGCACGGTGAACACGTCTTACTCCACCGCGCTGACCGCGACCGGCGGGCAGACGCCGTACGCATGGTCTATCCAGGGATCGCTCCCGACGGGCCTGGCGCTCAATACGTCCACGGGCGTCATTAACGGAACACCACTGGCGGCAGGGAGTTATAGCGTCATGGCCACAGTTACGGATGCGGCAGGCACTTCGCGAAATCAAACCTTCACCTTCACCGTGGTGGCCGAATCGGCGGGGCCGGTGGTTACTAACAGCAGCTTCCCGAACGGCGTTATCGGCCAGACCTACTTACAGAAGCTCACCAGTTCCGGTGGATGTATTACTCCATTTTCGCCGTTTCCCACTTTCACACTCAGCTCAGGCGTGCTTCCCGCCGGATTGACTCTGGTGAACGCGAGTAGTGGGTTTTCTATTGCCGGAACACCAACCTTGGCCGGCACGTCGTCGTTTGTGCTTACTGTGAAGGACGCGTGCGGAAGGACGTCTTCGTCCAGCTTTACGTTGACGGTCACCGGTACGAATGCCGTCAATTCGATTGTGATTAGTCCCTCCGGCCTCACGTTTAACATTCAACAAGGCGCGGATCGCCCGCCGGTGCAGACCTTGCTTCTTTCAGGGAGTAACGGTGCGGGTTTGAACTTCACGGCCGTTGGATCCGCGGCACTGCTCAACGTCAGTCCCGGTGCTGGAACCACCCCGTACCCATTGACGGTTGGCCTTAGCACAACCGGCCTTACGCCGGGTGTTTACAACGCCTCTATCGCGATCTCGTCGCCGGGGATCGCCGGAGTTATCACAGTTCCGGTGACGGTGAACGTAACACCAGGAACGTCTCTAACAGCAAGTCCAAACGCTTTCGCGTTCCGGGACGCCGCGCCGCAAATTCTTACGGTGACCAGCGGCGACCGTGTTCATTTCACCGCCACAGCCTTCAGCAACTCCAGTTGGCTGATAGTCGCCCCGTCAGGCGGCGATACGCCGGCCTCGCTCAGCGTCACGGTTAATCTCAGCGGACTCACCACGGGCAGCTACAACGGTTCCATCACGCTGTCGCCCGAGGGCGGTGCAACCATCGTGGTTCCGGTAAGCCTTGTGATCCAGCCGCCACCTACGCTGGATGCCAATCCGCGTGCGATCGCATTCACTCAGATCGCGGGTTCCGAGCCGCCGCCGCCCCGTTCGATTATTGTTGCCAGCTCTGGCGCGCCCGTCAACTTCACTCTTGGCGCCGACCAGCCGTGGATCGTCGTGAACCCCGCCAGCGGCACAGCGCCGGCGCAATTCGGGATCTCCGTTCTGCCGGCGGGACTTGCGCCTGGTGTGTATACCGGCAAAGTGCAACTTTCACCCGGACCTGCCGTCAGCGTGACGTTGACCGTGGCTCCGCCGCTGCCCCAGGTATCGTCGATTGTGAGCGCGGCAAGCTTCTTTACCGGGCCGGTGGCGCCGGGAGAATTTATTACTATATTCGGGTCGAACTTCGGACCTTCCACTCCGGTTGGATTACGGCTTACCTCGGCGGGTACGGTGGAGAGGCAACTGTCCGAGACCAGAGTGCTGTTTGACGGCGCGCCTGCCCCGCTGCTTTACGTATCCCAGTCTCAAATCTCCGCTATTGTGCCCTATGAGGTTTACGGACGGGCCGGTACAAAGATCCAAGTGGAATATAGAGGAGTGCGCACGGGCTCCAATGAAATAATGGTCGCGGATGCCATTCCGGCTATCTTTCCCGGCGCGATTCTGGATCAGGATTCCACTTTGAACTCGCCGCAAAACGGCGCGGCGCCGGGATCGATCATTGTGTTCTACGCCACCGGCGAAGGACAGACGGACCCAGGTGGATACACCGGCGCCATCACCGGGGATGTGTTGGCGAAGCCCCGGTTGAACGTTGGCGTTCAAATCGACGGGCGCGCAGCGGAGGTGCTCTACGCGGGCGCCGCGCCCGGACTACCGTCCGGCGTCATTCAGGTGAATGCCCGGGTGCCGGAGGGTGTGAGGCGAGGGGCGGACGTGCCGCTGGTGTTGACCGTGGGCGACGCCAACTCTCCAACCGGAACTGCTGTATCGATTCAGCCATGAGAAACAGATACAATCTTCCAATGAAGCTGGTTGCATTATTTGCAGGACTTGCATCGGTTGCCGCCGCCCAGGATTTCGATGTTCTTATCCGCGGCGGGCGCATTGTGGATGGCACGGGTAATCCGTCGTTCGTTGGCGACCTTGGCATTCGCGATGGGAAAGTGGCCGCGATGGGACGGCTGGCGGACAAGTCAGCGAAGCAGACCATTGAGGCCGCCGGGCTGATCGTCGCGCCCGGATTCATCGATATTCACAACCACTCCGACAACAGCATTTTGGTGGACGGCAATGCCGAGAGCATGATCCGCCAGGGCGTCACTTCCATGATCTTTGGCGAAGGCGGATCAGCAGCGCCGTTGAAGCCAGGGGCGGGAGATTGGACGGACTTTAAGGGTTACTTCGCCAAGGTATTGCAGAAGGGTGTTTCTACGAACATCGGGACTTACGTGGGTTCGAGCGAGATCTGGACGTACGTGCGCGGTCCCAAAGCCGGTCCGCCTACCGCCGCCGAATTGACTGAAATGCAGCGCCTGGTGCGCGAGGCGATGGAACAAGGCGCGTTGGGAGTGGCCAGTTCGCTGAGCGGTCCGCCGGGGGCATGGATCGATACCGCGACGCTGATCGCCATGTGCAAAGCGGCCGCGCCTTACGGCGGCATCTACTCCACCCACATGCGCACTGAAGGGCACGGCGTGTTTGAGTCGGTGGCCGAGGCGATTGAGATTGGCCGTCAGGCCGGAGTGCCGGTAGACATCATCCACATCAAGATCGCCGAGCACGAATTGTGGGGCAAGATGCCGGAGCTGATCGGCACCATCCAGCAGGCGCGTGCCAATGGACAACTGGTGGAAGCCAATGTCTATCCGTATCGCGCGGGGCAGAACAACTTATCCAGCATCATTCCACCGTGGGCTCACGAAGGCGGCGTGGATGCGCTGCTTGCCCGATTGAAAGACCCCGCATTGCGGCCTCGTTTAGAGAAGGAAATCGAACACGGGATTCCCGGAACGAACTGGTACAACCACTACACGGCAACGGGGTCGTGGGAAGGAATGCTGCTGGTCTCGCTGTCGAATCCGGCCTATAAGAAGTACCAAGGCAAGCGGATGAACGAAGTGATTCAGCAGATGGGCGGGAAGCCTATCGACGTGCTGTTTGAGTTGTTGCAGGCGAACCGCGGTTCCATCCCCAC
>JANXXV010000942.1 GCA_025350445.1 Bryobacteraceae bacterium
AGAGCAAGGAGTGTGGATATCGTACCCGTGCACGTCCTTGCTGCTTCCGGTACGATGCAAGCTGTCGCGCCGGTGATGAGCTGGCCGGTAACAATTCCATTCGCAACGCGCCGGATATTCGATGTGCTGCAGTTGCTCGTCGAAAGTATCTCGAAGGAAAGCGGATCGAAAGTAATTTTGTTGAATGTTCCTTTCGCCTACTCCGACACAATTGACTTTGGCGCTGCCGGTGAACCGGCCCGGGATGTAATTGAAAATCTCGGTGCCAAGGTCAATCGGCCGATCTCGTTTCAGTGTTTGTACGATGCCACCGAGAAAGCCTATTACCTGAATCTGGCGGTCGTGGCACCTGCCCCGGTTCCGGGCACACCTGCTTCCGAACAAAAAACCCACGCAAAACCCGATGGGCCTCGCGGCGGACCGCCCGACAGCCCCTTCTTCATCAAAACGAAGTAGAGAAAGATTGGCCTGTCCATCTTCATCCGGCGCTTATCTAACAATCTAGGCGCTGGGTGCGGCTGGGCTTTGTCTTTCCGGCTTGCCATTTGCGCCGAATACCGTTTTCGCGTAGGTTCAAAGTGTGACCTTGGAACAAAAAGCCCAATTAAGTCAGGTGATCTGGATCAATCCGGATCGAATGAGCGGAGCCCCCTGTTTTGCGGGAACGCGGGTTCCGGTTCAAATGCTCCTCGATCATTTGAAGCATGGCGAAACGATCAATGACTTCCTCGAAGGGGCGCCGACAGTTTCCCGCCAACAAGCGGAACTGTTTCTAGAACTGGCCAGTGAACAGCTGATCGAATGCGTATCCTCCTAGACGAGTGTGTTAATCCACGCGTCAAAGACGCGTTTCCCGCTGGTGCAGTCGAAACGGTTCAATCAATGGGGTGGGCTGGTATCACGAACGGAAAGCTCATGGCCTTAGCGCAAGCCACCTTCGATGTCTTTGTCACGGTTGACCAAAATTTGGAACATCAACAGAACCTCGCCAAGCTAACGTTGGGTCTTGTGGTCGTCAGCGTACCGGACAACAACATCAAGTACTTCAGGCCGATATTCCATCAAATGCTCCAAGCCGCCGAATCGGTCAAGCCGGGCGAAGTGATTTACATTATCAGCCCTGAAATCCGGGCTTGAACAGGCATTCTGCTCCAATACGCTAAATCCCAAGAGGGGTTCGGGGAGAAGGATTCTCCCCATTTCCAGACGCGAAGTGAACCTCGAAGTGAACCTCGAAGTGAACCTCAATGAGGCGGCCACCGGCAGGCGAGTGAATGGCTGAGCAGCGGGGAAGGTGGAATCTAGGCGCGGGTGCCGATGGGCTTTGGCACTACCGGAAGCATTCACAACTTTCTTCCACTACCACCACCTGCGGAAAGGAAAGGTTCCAAAAACACCCCATTACATCGCCGACGCCGCCATGCCGCTGCACAACTCCAAGCACCACGATGGCTGGGAAGGCGACAATCCCAAAAACTATACCCGCGACACCGAAATCCACGGCCGCTTCGAATCGCAATATGTCGATCTGATCCAAGTTTCCGAAGCCGACCTGCTTCCTTATATATCGAAAACGCCCCGGCACTTCGACGACCCCTGGGCCGCCATTCTGGATCACATGATCGAGGCGCGCGGCTACGCCGAAGAAGTATATCGCCTGGACCTTCGCGGTGCTTTCGCCAAGGCGGACGATGCCGCGGCACGCGAGTTCACGCACCGGCGGCTAGCCTCGGGCGCTGCCTTTCTGCGCGATCTGGCCTACACCGCATGGATCGAAAGCGCCGCCCCTGTTCCCGCGCTCAAGCCTGCCGAGAGCATGAGCAACCCGGCAAATCCGCGCTACAACCCGGCCACCGGGTCGGCCCCCGCCCCGGTACCGCACGTTTCCATTAAGTAAAAGTTTCAAGCCCGGATGCAAACCGGGCTGCCGCGCAGGGCTGTGTCTTGCGAGCACTTGGCGGGCTCGCTGTCGGCTTGCAATGTGATGTTTGTTCCGCCGGGCCTCATCCGGCGGACCCAAAGAACAATACCTTTCAGGGCCGGCAAGTTTTAGAAACGGCTACCGCTTCTCCTTCCGACACTTGCTACGATCAGGCATTAGCGCTCGGCCAGACCTATCCTGAAGGAAGCTTCAAGATTAGTAAAGTGTCCAGATACTAGAGGAAAACCATGAAAAATAATAAACATGTCCTATACCGCTGCAGAAGACATCACTCTCTTGCTCTTCAAGGCCGCGCGCTACTTGTTTGCTGTTTGCTCGTTCATGCATCCGCCAGCGGACAAAGCGCCCCCGTCCCCGGCGAGCCCACCACGCTTGCGGTGCATACAGGCCGGCCCCTTGCCGAGATGTTGAATCGTGTACAGGCATTATTTTTGACCCCGGTCAACTACGAAGAAGTCCCTCATGAAAGCATCTCTTATCTGAAAAACACCACGATTACAAAACGTTCTGGAGCGCAGGTGCTCCTCGCTCCCGCCGTAGCCGGCTTCAGCGTAACGTTGGGAAAGTCCGATTCCTCGGCATACCTTGCGGCACAGTCCGTGCTGAGTGCGCACAAAAGCGCGGGACTTCCCGGCAACTATGAAGTAGTGCAAAGAGCAAGGAGTGTGGATATCGTACCCGTGCACGTCCTTGCTGCTTCCGGTACGATGCAAGCTGTCGCGCCGGTGATGAGCTGGCCGGTAACAATTCCATTCG
>JANXXV010000982.1 GCA_025350445.1 Bryobacteraceae bacterium
CCCCACGGTGAATTCCGCTGAGCAACTCAGAATCGCAAGCGCCATCAATGTCCACCCGCGGAATCTGTGGTGCCGAAGAAGAAGTGCCCCGGAAGCGCTTAATAAACTCAGATGAAGGGCTACGATCACCGGCATGAATACTTGGTGAGAGGAAAGTCGGCTGAGACTCATCACAAACGCAAGAAGCATTTCGCTCCCCGTTCGGGTGCCGGCATCCGCGAGAAAGATGTAGTAAGCACTCAAGTCCATGTTCTTGGCCAGTTCGTCCGGTGCCAAACGCTCAAAATATCCATATTTATAAATACGCTGGGCTGTTAGGCAATAATTCGCCATGTCGTCATTTCCTATGCTGATCCAGTTGAAACCGTACTTAAGCATGGGCCAGGCAATCAAAGAGAAGGCGAGCAGGAAAAGCGCCGCAAACGGAAGGTAGCGCCGAACAGGTGCAACTATATGTGCCCGCCGCCAGAGAATCGCCGTTCCCAGGAGAAGACAAACTCCCAGCGCCGGACCGAACTTCGATACCGGAATTCCTGCCCGGTTCAGCCAGAAGACGAACATAACGCAAACCGCCGTGCCAACACTCGGCGCAAGCAGCATGTTCTGCAGGAGATGTCCTCGTCGAAGAACAGACATTAAGCCGTATCCGATGAACCACCAGCAGCAGAAGAGCAACAGCGTAAGGCCTACGGCTAACATTGGAAACGGCTACACAACGAATTTCGCCCGCTCCGCATCCTCGAAGAACATCTGCACTGTTTCGAGGGAGTAGTCATGCAGATCCTTCCCCACCAGCGTCAACTTTTTCAAAATGTCGCTCGTAGCTGTGATGATATGACAGCCGATCGCGCTGGCCTGGAAAATGTTTAGCAGCTCTCGGGGACTCGCCCAGATCAGTTCCATGTCCGGATAGCTGGAGACAATCTCCACCGCCGCGGCCATGAGTGGAACGGGATCTCGACCGGTGTCGGCAATTCGCCCCGCGAAAACCGAAATGCACGCCGGTGCGCCGCCCGCGAGAGCGGCCGAGACTTCGCGAACTTGATCCAAAGCCATGAGCGCGGTCACGTTTAGCTTAACGTCCGCGTGCGCCAGTTTATAAATCAAGTCGAGCGCAGGCTCGCGCCGCGTATTGGTAACCGGGATCTTGACGTAGACGTTATCGCCCCATGTCGCGATTTTTCGCGCTTGGATTTCCATTTCATGAAATTCGTCGGCGAACACCTCAAAGGAGATTGGCCGGTCAGGAATACTCCGCAAAATATCGCGAGCGAAACCTTCGTAGCCGGTGATTCCCGCCTTTCTCATTAACGTCGGGTTTGTCGTGAAACCCTTGATGAGCGGGTTGCGGTAAAGATCGAGCATGGCAGCCCGGTCCGCGCCGTCCGCAAACAGTTTCACCTTCAGATCCGTCAGGCTGCTTGGCAACATTCTTCTCAATAGTACCGTACCCCCTTCATCGTCTTTTCGCGCAAAATTGAAATGGGCGGGCGGGGGTGAAAATACTAGGAAACCTGTATCCGTATTGTAAGATCCATCTCCCGCAAGGAATTTCTTCCACCTCAACGGCGCCCCCAAAAATCCGCTCAATCTCAGCGCCCAACAGTTGCGGCGGGTATTGGATGGTTGCGGGATGCCCGGTCAAACTTCCTATCACTGGCGCCACCAGCGGAAATACCAGACGCTCAAAGTTGTAGAACCAGGAGGAAACGCAGGATTCGGAAACAATCAACCTGCCCCCGGGCCGTAGAACCCGATGTGCCTCGCGCAGCGCACGTCTGATATTTTCGATACATTCGGTGACATCGTTGCCGACCAGGTGATGAATCAGCATCACCATCACCGCGCAATCGAAGCTTTGGCCGGGTTCCGGCAGATCCAGCGCGCTCCCCGTCTTAAGAGTGACGTTCGCTGGTATCGTGTATCCCGCAGGCATGTCATCAAAGAATAAATCTATCGCCGTGATTTCTCCAACCAGATTAGTGTCGTAATCGCAGACCCCCCCGTTCCCAATATCGATGACGTGCCTGGACCCCGCAATCGCCTCGTTGATGCTCTTGCGGATATGCGCGTACGTTTCCAACCCCTGGATATTCGCCCGGTAGGAATCGTGCTGGTCCCGAAAGAAAGCCACGTTCGCTTTCACACTGCGCCCAGACTGGCTATGAGAAGTGTTGAGGGGCATCGGCGGTATTGTAACTGTACTTCATTTTGGAGTGGTGATCCATTGAACTGCTTCGAGTAACGTCTTCACCCGGATGTCCGGCTCGTGATCCGGTCCCCGTTCTTGATATCCATAGCCGATCAGCGCGGTCTTGACTCCGGCTTGGTAGCCGGCATCGATATCCCGCCAGCGGTCCCCAATCAGAAAACTGTCATCCAGCCGGATTCCATATTGCTCAGCGGCCCGCAACAGCAGGCCCGGCATTGGTTTGCGGCAGTCGCACTGATCGCGGTCGTCGTGGCAGCAGACGAAGAAATCGTCGATCGGCAGTTTGGTTCGAATCGCATCGTGAATTTCCCGGACCGCATCCATACTCGTAGCGCCGCGCCCCACATCGGGCTGATTCGTCACCACGACTAATAGAAACCCCAGACTCTTCAATCGTGGGAGTCCAATAATGGCGTCGGGATTGATCACGAGTTCGGAAACATTTGCGGGAGGAAATGGTTTGCCGTGGTGAACGATCGCCTGATTCACTACGCCGTCCCTATCCAGAAAGACAGCCCGATTTCCGGGCGTCAGCGGAGGGACTCCCACTTTGTTTCCACTTGCTTCAAATCCGGATGCGATACCAGAAGGTGCCAGATCACCGCCTGAAACGCCTCGGAGTGCGGTGTGACGTGAAGGGGATTCACAGTGGGAACAACCACGCAGGCATCCGCGACCGTGGCCGTGTAGCCGCCGTCCCGGCCGACCAATCCAAGCACCTTCGATCCGATGGTCTTGGCATATCGGAGGGCCGCAACGAGGTTTGGGCTGACCTGTCTTTCCAGGTCACCGCCGCCTACAGATAGCACCAGAATTGTGTCCGCGGGCCGCAGGCGGCTTACCTTGAGCCAGGAATCGAAAACACCGGACCATCCCTCGTCGTTCACGCGCGCGGTCAATTCAGAGACGTTGTCCGTTGGTGCGTAGGCCTCAATGCCGGTTATCTTCCTGAAGTCGTTCACGGCATGGGAGGCATTCGCGGCGCTACCGCCAACGCCAAGGATGAACAGACGCCCTTGCCGCGCGCGCGTCTCAGCCAGAATTGCGGCCATCCGGTCGATAGCTGCCGGGTCAAGCCTGCGAACGATCTCCGCCGTTTCTTCCAAGTATTGCGAGGTGAAACTCATAGGTCTATTTTTTCTCGAGATGCGAGATATTCCGCCAGTTCGTTCAGGCCGTTCACGGATCCGATCTCATAAAACCGCTGCGAAATTTCACAGGCCGCGAGCTCTCCCCGGGACAACAGTTCCCGATAGAGGCTCGCTAGATCGAACGGGATACCGCCGCGAAGCTCTCGAAAAACGCTGCGCCGGAATACGCCCAACCCGTAGTCGATATGGCGCATCCGGGAAGACTTAACACTCTTATCGTAGGCGAGAATCTTTCCACCCGCAAACTCAACGTTGCTTGAGTCCCATTGGCCTGCGTTGTGGAATACCGTCATCAGACCCAGCTTGCCGCTCAACTCAAACGATTTGGCCACCGCTCCGAAGTCGCACGGCAGATACGAGTCTCCGTAAAGCACGAAGAACGAACCGTCCAGAAGCGGCAGCGCTTTGCGAATCGCGCCTGCCGTCCCCAGAAGTGCC
>JANXXV010001010.1 GCA_025350445.1 Bryobacteraceae bacterium
CCCCACCGACGCCATCACACACGGACACGGCTTTGAAATCGCCAGTTACAATACTTCCACGTTGGTGTACCGGAAAGAACAGATGCTGGTTTCGATTCCTACCGGCGCCAAGGCTCCGGTGATTGCCGAGCCGGCGCCGTCCAGCGGGCACTAGCCAAGCGGCTTTTATCCGAAGCGCATCCGGAATTTCCGTTCGATCACGAACACCTCTTCGACTGGGATGTGAGCGACAGCCGAGCAAGCGTTCTGTTAGCAAAATTGGCGTGCATCGACCGCTAATAACGGCTCTGAGAGGTTTGGATTGGGGCGGTCCATCCACGCCGATTTTGGGTGAACCCCAGGCTTCAAGCTGTCCAGCTAATTAGTGGATGCTCCAGTAACCTCAGCCCTGCAACCGCAGCGCTTCATTCATCGACCCTTGCCGATACCCCTCAAGGTCGAGCGTGACATACAGAAAACCCAGCGGCTTGAAGATCTCAGCGAACGCCCGGGCCATCTCCGGCGTCAAGGCCTTCTCCATCTCTTCCTTGGCCACTTCAATCCGCACCAGCTCCCCATGGAACCGCACCCGAAACTGCCGGAAGCCCAGAGCCTTAATCGCCTCTTCGCCCACTTCCACAGTCTTCACAGTCTGCGGAGTCACCGGCGTCCCGTAAGGAATCCGCGAACTCAAACAAGCCGAAGCCGGTCTGTCCCAAGTCTGTAAGCCGGCGAGCCGCGACAGCTCGCGAATCTCAGCCTTGGTTAAATCCGCTTCCACCAAGGGCGCTTTTACTTCATGAATCTTGGCGGCATTCTGGCCAGGCCGGTAATCGCCAAGGTCGTCTTTATTCACGCCGTAAAGAATATTCGCAATGCCCCGCTCCGCGCCCACCTGATCCAGCCGCGAGAACAATTCGTCCTTGCAATGGAAACAGCGGTCCGGACCATTCTTCACATAATCCGGATTGTCAAACTCATACGTCAGCACGTACTCGTGCCGGAATCCAGCGCGCCGCGCAAACTCCTCGGCGTCCGTCTTATGAGACTCCGGAATTGAGGCGGAATCGGCAGTTATCGCCACCGCATTCTCACCCAGCACTCGAGCCGCGGCCCACATCAGGTAAGCCGAGTCCGTGCCACCCGAGTAAGCGACAATTACCTGCCCCATGCCCGCAAGAATCGAGAACAGCTTCCGCTCTTTCCGTTGCAGTTCGGCGAGGTCCAAAACTGGACCCGCGCCGATTCCGGCGATACCGACCAAGGTTGCCATGACTAGAGTATATCCCCCTATTGAACGGGCTCCTCGCCGTTCGGTTCCACCGCCGGCGTCTCCGGAATCGCGCAAGCGGCCGCCACATGATCCGGTTCTTCCATCTTCACCAGCCGCACGCCCTGCGTGGAGCGCCCCGCCTGGCGAATCTGACCCGACTCGATGCGGATGATCTTACCCTCCTTGGTGATGATCATTAGCTCCGTGTCTTCCTTCACCGACATGATGCTTACCACGTTGCCGATCCGCGCGGTGGTCTTCATGTTGATCACGCCCTTGCGCCCGCGCGCCGTCAGCCGGTATTCGCTCAATGGGGTGCGCTTCCCGAAGCCGTTTTCAGAGATGGAGAGCATCAGCCCTTCTTCTTCCACCACCTCAACGCCCACCAGATAGTCGCCCTCAGCCAGATCCATCGCGCGCACGCCGCGCGCCGGACGGCCCATGGCGCGAACTTCTTCTTCCTTGAACCGGATCGCCATGCCTTCGTAGGTGCCCATGAAGATATAGTTCTTGCCATTGGTCAGCCGCGCCGCAATCAACTCATCGCCCTCATCCAGAGAGACGGCGATAATGCCGCGCGCCATGGGGTTGTTGAACTCGGTCGACTCGCACTTCTTGATCACGCCGTGCTTGGTGACCATCACAATGTACTGATCGGGCGTGTTGAAATCCTTCACTGGCAGGAACGTCTTTACCGTCTCATCCGGCTGCAGATTGATCAGGCTCCCGATATTCTTCCCCTTACCCGTCGTGCTGGCATCGGGAATCTCGTAGATCTTCAGCCAGTACACGCGGCCCATGTTGGTGAAGATCAGCAGGTAGGTGTGGGTCGAGGCGATGATGAGGTTCTCAATGAAATCGTCGGTCCGCGTTCCCATGCCGATGCGGCCCTTGCCGCCGCGGGTCTGCCGCGTATAGGTGTCGACCGCCGTGCGCTTCAGGTAACCTTCCCGCGTCACCGTGACCGCAACATCTTCCACCTGCACCAGATCTTCCAGGTTGATGTCGCCCGGATCGTCAATGATCTTCGTGCGGCGCGCATCGCCGAACTCCTTTTGGACTTCCTTCAATTCCTTCACGATCACGGCCCGTACGGCCATCTCGGAACCCAGAATTTCCAGATACTCGCCGATCATCCGTTGGATCTCAGCCAGTTCGTCCAGAATCTTCTGTTGCTCCATGCCCGTCAGGCGTTGGAGTTGCAATTCGATAATCGCCTGCGCTTGCCGTTCGCTGAAATCGAACGTGGTAATCAACCCTTCGCGGGCTTCCTTCGGATTCCTCGACCGGCGAATCAGCTCGATCACCGCATCCAGATTATCCAGGGCCTTCTTGAAACCAAGCAACAGATGTTCGCGCTCGCGAGCCTTGCGCAACAAGTAATCGGTGCGGCGCCGGACCACATCCACGCGATGATCGATGAACCGCTTGATGCAATCGATCAGCCCCAATTCGCGCGGCTGCCCGTTCACGATCGACAGCATGATCACGCCGAAGTTGATCTGCATCTGCGTCTGCTTGTACAGATTGTTCAGAATCACGTCGGCCTGTTCGCCGCGCTTCAGCTCAAAAACGATGCGCATTCCGTCGCGATCGCTCTCGTCGCGAATTTCCGAAATGCCTTCGATCTTCTTCTCGTTCACCAGACCGGCGGCATGCTCAATCAACCGCGCCTTGTTCACCTGGTAGGGAAGCTCAGTTACGATCAGTGCCTCGCGACCGCCTTTCTCCATCGGCTCAACCTCAGCCTTGGCGCGAAGTTTCAGCGAACCGCGTCCGCGGGTGAAGTAATCGTGGATGCCATTGTGCCCCAGAAGGAAGCCGCCCGTGGGAAAATCCGGACCGGGAACCATTGGCAGAATATCGATCAGCGTCAGCGCCGGATTGTTCACCAGCGCGATAGTCGCATTCACGATTTCCGTCAGATTGTGCGGCGGAATGTTCGTCGCCATACCCACCGCGATACCGGATGAACCATTCACCAGCATGTTCGGCACGCGAGTGGGCAGCACTTCCGGTTCTTCTTCGCTATCGTCGAAGTTGGATTTGAAATCGACCGTTTCCTTGTCGATGTCTTCCAGCAGCGACGCAGCAACGCGCGACAATCTGGCTTCTGTATACCGGTAGGCCGCGGGCGGATCGCCATCCACCGAACCGAAATTGCCCTGCCCGTCAATCAGCAGGTAGCGCAGCGAAAAATCCTGCGCCATACGAACCAACGCGTCGTAGACCGAGGCGTCTCCGTGCGGGTGAAACTTTCCCAGAACCTCGCCGACAATCTTGGCGCACTTGCGCGTTGGGCGGTTGTAGTTCAAGCCCATTTCGCTCATGGCGTAAAGAATGCGCCGGTGCACCGGCTTCAATCCATCCCGGATGTCCGGCAGGGCCCGGCCAATGATGACGCTCATCGAATAGTCGAGATACGACTTGCGCATCTCGTCTTCAATGTTCACCGGGATCAGGCTTTTGTTGATGTCGCCGCCAGGCGGAATCGGTGGTACAGGGTTCTGCGGATCTGACAAATGGAGCTCCTAAACGTGGCGAATTTCGTCGTTTCTTCGCCTATGCTGTTGTACAGGCTGTGATACGGGAAAGTACCCTTAATTTTAGCAGATTGGAGGCGTTTCAGCAGGTCAATATTCGAACTGAATGAAGAACTGCACCTGCCGCGCATTGAGCGTTTCGACAATACCCCGGTAAGACCCCAGCAGCCGCCCAGCCGCCTGGTAATACGGACTCACCCGCAGTGCATTCGTGTGATTCAAAATATTGAACGACTCCACGCCCATCTGTAAGACCGCCCGGTTATCATGCACCGGAAACGTCTTCATCAAACGCGCATCGAGTGAGGCAATCCCCGGCGTGAAGTATGGATTTCGTCCCAAACCCAATGGCCTCGCGCTGAGGGGATACGCTCCGGTGCGATACGTGTCCGTGCTGTTCAGTGCGTTCAAAGGCCGCCCGCTGCCGTAAGTGAAGATCGGCGCCAGCGTCAGATGTTCCATCACTTCAAACAGGCCGCTGGCGGCAAACCGGTGCCGCTGGTGCTGGCGCGAGAGTGCCCAATCCTGCGCTACGTTGCGGGGATCGAGCGGCTGCTCATCATAGTCGGAAGCATCGTCGTGCGCCGTCGCCAGGTTATAGGAAATCAGATACGCTAACTCTTTCGTCAGCCGGCGGTTCAATGAAAACGAAACCCCGTTATAGTCGGACTTCGCCGTTTGCTCCAGTTGGAATACAGGCGCGCCAGTCCCGATGTTGATAACCGTGTTGCGCGTCCGCGGCAGGTGGCGTCCGAGCACTGAGGAATACTCCGCCGAGAGCGTGGTGTCCTTGCCCAGACTCCGTTCCACACCCCCACTGAACTTGCGGCTAAACGTCGCCGGAAAATTCGGGGCCGCTTGGTACCGCGCCCGGAGCAATGGCCCGTTGCCGTAACGGAACTCTTCCCAGGCATGCACGCCGTCCTTCTGAACCGCGTCGTTCAAGTACGCCAGTGGATAGCGATCGTAAAACAGTCCAAAGCCCGCCCGAAAGACGTATCGCGAGGTGCCCGACGGATTCCACGCCAGCCCAATACGCG
Source organism: Bryobacteraceae bacterium (assembly GCA_025350445.1). Next base: position 4,836 of record JANXXV010001010.1, read on the forward strand.
GCGCGATATTGCGGTTGGCCGAAGGGATCAGCGAGGGAAGCCACTGCCGGTCATAGCGTACGCCTGCGTCCAGGCTCAAGCCGGTTGCAATCTGCCAACGGTCCTGCGCCCAAAGTCCAACCGGCACTGTATTGATCCTCGTTCGTGGATCGCCCATTGCCTGAATATACAGGTCCGGCGCACCGGCCAGGTACCGTTCCAACGTGGGGTAAAGCAAGATGCCGCCGAATCGGTTCGCGATGTTGGCATCCAGCCGAATGGGATGCACGCTGCCGCCAAAACTGAACTGGTGATGGCCGCGGACGACGTGAATACTGTCCACCACTTCCGCATGCTTCTCCGTGCGCGCCGCATTCAGCCGATACGACTGGCCGAACGTAATCACGCCGGGGATCTCAATCATCGGTCCACTGGAATTCGGCGTGATGCCCACCGTCCGCTCCGCCACCTGGCCGCGCAAATCGTTCACGAGCGATGGTGTTAGGACATAAATCCAATCCCCGACCATGGAATGGTCCCGCGTGAGACTGCTACCGCGCGCCGAGGCGTCGGTAAAATTCTCGCCATCCTGCATGTCGTGCGACGTGCGGCCCCGCGAAAATGCGTAGCGGCCGGACAGCGTATGCTTCGATCCAATCTGGTGATTGAGTTTCAGCGAGAACTCCGTTTGCGAGGAACTCGCGGGGAACAGGCCGCGCGTCAGCGACTGCGGCAGCGCAGGGCTCTTCGGAGTCTCTGAAAATTCTTCGCTGCTCTCCCACTCCTGCTCAAGCGCCAGCGAGAAAAACGTGCGGTCCCGCCGGATGGGACCATTCAGCGAGACACCCGGCTGGTATCGCCGGTATTCGGGATTCCGGTCCACCGCCGCTTCCGCATTACGGGCGTTGGCGAATTCGTTCTGTGTGAAAAACGTTCCGTCGCCGTGCCACTTGTTGGTGCCGGAGAGCGTCACCAGGTTCACGGATCCCCCGGCTGCGCCTCCCGACTCGGCGTTAAAAGACGCGCCGGCCACGCGAAATTCCCGCACCATCTCCAGGCCCACGGCAACCCGGCTACCGCCCGTGGTTTCGTCGCGATTGTCCACGCCGTCAATCGAGAGGCTGTTGTTGCGCCCGCGCATTCCGCCGAAGCTAAACCCACTGTCGGTAGATGCACTACGCACCGCCGAACTCGACCGTTGCGCGCCGGAGCCGGCCGATGGTGCGACCCCAGGCGCCGTCAGCACGATGTTTAAGTAGTTTCGATTCTGCGACGGGGTTTCTTCCACACGCTCATTGCCCAACGCCACGCTGGCACTGGTGGCGGTAGTCTCTAAAGAGTCGGCCTGCTCAATCACTTCGAGCCTCTCCGCCACCTGCGCCAACTTCATATCGATGCGCTGCACTACCGTCTGTCCAACCGAAACGTTCAGCTCCTTGATCACCGTGGTCCCAAAACCCTCATGCTCGAGCCGGAGTTGGTAGACGCCAACCTGCAGCGCGGTAAGCCGGAAGTTGCCTTCTGCATCAGCCACCGTTTCGCGCACCAATCCGGATTCGGTCTGGGTCGCTGTCACATGGGTTCCCGCCAGCGCCGATCCGGTACTATCCAGCACCGTTCCCTGAATCGTCCCTCGCGCCGATTGCATTTGCGCAAACGTAGGCGCCGCAATCAATATCGCAAATAGAAACTTCAGCATCAGCTAACAGGCCCCTCACCGCGCGAGAGCGCCGTGATGATTGCCTCCTTCCTCGCCGCCGTAGCTTGCACCGTGGATTCCATTGCCAACCAGTAAATCACCAACCCCAGCAACAGATCAAACAGCAGCACTCCGTAGAACGCGAACCCGGAATCGAAGGCGTACCGCGCGCCATAAGCCAAAGCAATCGGCGCCGCCACCAGCAGATAAATAAACATCAGCGTTGCCTGCACCCGTCCCGCCGAACTGCGCCGCCACGATTGATCGGGGTCCACCGACCGCGGATTCCTGACCGACATCATGTTGCCGATGGAGAGCAGGAACACGGCTATCGTCATGGCGACGCAAAACGTCTCTATCAGCGACGCCACGGTCACGGGCATGCGCATCAGACTGCATACCAAAAATATCAGCAGGATCTCCACCACTACAAAAAACATCGCAGTAAGGTTCTTGGCCAGAATCACGGTGGACATCGGCACCGGCACAGAGTAGTAAAGTTGCACCGCGCCGCGATCGAACCCGAAAATGTTCCAAATGCAAACTTCCCCCAATAACATCACCGAATAGACGGTGACCGCGGTGAGATAGTGGGTGGAAAGGGACGAACCGGAACCGTCACCTTTGAATGCCAGCGGCAGCCAGATCAGCAAGCCGAACGAGAACCCCATCAGAAATACCAGACGGAACCGGGCCGATCGCGACAGCACGCGCATCTCTTTTTCCACCAGCGCGCCAAGCGGGTCTGGCAGCAGTTTCG
>JANXXV010001017.1 GCA_025350445.1 Bryobacteraceae bacterium
ATTCTGGATTCATGCCGTCTCTTCTGCCGTCTTAGATAATCGTATGCCGCATTTACCGTCAACCGGTAAAGCCACGGTTCAAACACCTCGGCCGTCCGAAGTTGATCCAGGGAAAAGTACAGGCGCAGAAAAACTTCCTGCGCGACATCTTCCACATCCTCAGGACGCCCTATCAACCTGGATATAGTGCCAAGAATCCGCTTCCGGTACGCTAGCACAACCTGATTGAACGCGGCGTCGTTTCCACCACGCGCACTCTCAATCAACTCAAAGTCTACCAGCATGCCATTTTGACAGCTGGCGCTATATCAGAGGGCGCACCAGCAACTAGCTAGGTTACAAGGCCTTGATCGAAAAGGCAAAACCGGGATCTTCCGCTAGACGAAAAAAGCCGCCCGCCGGGGAATCCAACCCGGCAGGCGGCGGTAAAAAAAACAGCCAAATATCTAAACGGCGCGTCGTAGTGCGTGGTAGACGACCAGAAAAACAACGGAACCAATCACCGCCACCAGAAGACTATAGAGGTTTAATCCAGTTACTCCCACGGCGCCGAAGGCCTGAAATAACCAGCCTCCAACCACCGCTCCGACGATACCAAGTCCAATGTCGACCAAAAATCCTTCTCCAGTATTGTTCACAATCTTGCTGCCAATAAATCCGGCCAGCAGACCCAGAAGAATCCACGCGAGTATCGACATAACCGGGCTACTCCTTCACTCTCGAATACTTATTTAATTGGGCAATCAACGGACGAGCGGTGGCCGGGATCTTTGTTGTCTTCATCACGATCTGTTGGCTCGTCAAGTCCTTATTGCCGTACAGTTCTTTGTTGCCCTCACCATCCGGGCGAAGCGTGGCTCCGTCTAGCGCGATCCCCGCAAACGCACCGCGTGACCGCGAGTAAGTCAGGATCTCGGCCTGCATCTTGGCGTCGGTGTTAGCCTCTGAACTTCTTCCCACCGGGCCAGCCGCAACTGACGCATCGCCACCCAGAGTGAACTTGCTCTCCATCAACTTGGTCGCCCCGCGCTCATTCATCACCAGCATGATGGCGTCTGTTTCAGAACCACCAATCTGGAAGCCGAAGCTGCCGCCTTCTACGCGCATTGAGGCGGGCGCCGACCAGCCGACTCCCGAGCCTCGGCGACAGGACATAAAGCCCTTTCCGTACTTGCCGCCAATAATAAAGGCGCCTTTCTTCAGGCCCGGAACTATCACAATGCAATGTGCCTTCTCAAGCAACTCTTGCGGGATGCCCTTATCGGGGGCTGCCATAATTTCTGAAAGCACGGTGGATGCTTCTTGAAGACGTTCCTTTGCGCTCTCAGCGTGCAAAACCGAACCTGCACAAATACATAACAATCCAAACTTCGCTATTTTCACAGTTTCCTCCACGGATCCAAATATGCCGGTGACTCATTCTCCGGCTTCTTTTCGACACCTCAGTTAAAGCAGGTTTGTGGCCATTCTTAAAGCACTGAGGAATATGCGCAGATGCGGGGAACCAACATCATTCCACCGGGAGACAAGGGATTTTTTACTTAACCTGCGCCTCCTCCCGCAACAGAAAGACTTCTGTCAAGGATGGGCCCGGAGTGTTGGGCCCGGAGTGTCTCTAGCCGCCCCTCCGTGCCGGTGATGGGATAAACTTGAATCACGATACGTGTCAAATCAAAGCGTACCCGCAAAAATTACAATTAATGCCACTCACCTGGGCCATCGGATCAACGGGATCGGCACGTACATCCTTAACCTGCTGCATCAGTGGACACTCCAACCCAGCAATCTCCGCTTCGAAGTCTATTTCCATGAACGGGCCCGGCCTCACCTGGCCGCCATCGCCTTTCCTCAAAACTTCCAATTGCATTGGATCGGCTCACGGCTTTTTCCAGATACCGCGAACCTTCGCCGCCTATTATTCTCAAATTGTCTCGCCATTGCGCGAAGCGCGGGTGTAGTCTTCAATCCGAGTCAACTCGAGATGACCTTCGCCGGGGCCCGCGCCATTGTCACCGTCCAGGATCTGATTCCAATCCAAATTAAGGATCACTACCAGAAGAAGCAGAATTATTTCTACCGTTTTCTGGTACCGCGCGGACTTGCCAGAGCCGATGCCATCATCGCTCCCTCCAAAGCCACCCAACAGGCGCTTTGTTCTTACTACCAGGTGCCGCCTGAAAAAGTCACCATCATTCCATACGGCGTTCGCAAGATGCCGGACAGCGGCGTCGCGCCTCCCGCCCGAAAGTACATCCTGTTCGCCGGACGAATAGTTCCTTACCGCAATATCAATACACTAATCCAGGCGTATCTCAAGATCCAGCACCGTGTCGAAGAGGACCTGATTATCGCCGGCGAAATCTGCTGCGACTTGATAATTCCAGAGTCAAACCACCGCATCATCGTACGCGGTTACGTCGATGGCGGCGAGTTAGCCGCGCTTTATCGCGGCGCGTCGGCATTTGTCTTTCCGTCACTGGCGGAAGGCTTCGGTTTGCCGCCGCTCGAAGCCATGTCGTGCGGGTGCCCGGTAATCACCACCGATGAGGCAAGCCTGCCTGAAGTTTGCCAAAATGCGGCGCTAATAGTCGCCCCGCGAAGCGCGGACAGCATCGCCGCCGCCCTCACCGAAGTTCTGTCAAACCAGCATCTCCGGGAGCGGCTGATTTGCGAAGGCTTTCGCCGGGTGGCGGATTTGACCTGGGAAAAGACCGCAAGCGCTCATCTGCGACTGTTCGAAAAAGTACTCCAACACCGGACGCAATGAAGAATCCCCCAGCCGGCCGCGTACCCTTTTCGGTTGTTATCGCCACCACGCATCCCTGGCCCGAGTTGGAGATGACGCTCGACTCGCTGTGGGCACAAATCCAGCAACTGCACGGTGAACTCATCATCGCCGACGGAGACGGGCACGGACTGCCCGCCGATTTCGCCACGCGCTTCCCAGGGGCCATCGCCATACACAAACCCGGAGCGTCCATCTTCGCCCTTCGCTCCATCGCGATGCAGCGCACCCGTGGCGACATCGTCGCCGTCACTGAAGACCACTGCCGTCTGCCGCCGGGCTGGTGCGGCGAGCTTCTCGAAAGCCATCGCAGGCACCCCGAAGCCGCCGTAATCTCCGGCTCTGTGGAGAATGGATCGACCGATGCCTTGATCGACTGGGCAAACTTCTTCATTGCCCACGCTCCCATGATGGGCCCGGTAAAAAATGGCGAATCGAAATCCGTCTCCCTTGCCGGCGCCGCCTTCAAACGGAACGCCCTGCCCCAGCAGATTCCGATGCACGGTGTCATGGAGATGCTTTACATCCAGGAACTCAGCCGGCGGGGTGGAAAGCTGTTCAACAGCAGCAAAATCTCTCTCGATCACGTGCAATCCTATGGCTTTTGGAGGACCTTCGCGATTCACTACCACAACGGCCGGTCCATCGCCGGCTTTCGCAGACTGAAAATGGGACCGTGGCAATTGCTAATGAGAATTGGATCGTGCGCGATTCTGCCCTTGTTTCTTCTGTATCGTTCGGGATACGGTGTCATCCGGAAACGGCGATTTGTCCCGCAACTACTGCTCAGCTTTCCGTTCATGGCGGCGCTCGCCACCTGTCACGCCGCCGGAGAATTGACCGGATACCTCGCGGGGGCAGGTTCGAGCCCCACGCGTCTCTCGTAGACTGAAAGCGCACCTTATGAAAGTCGCCATCGATCTAACGGCGCTGATGCCCAAGACTACAGGAATTGACACGTACTTGATGGAGATGGTGCGCAATCTAGCCAATCTCGACCGGAAAAGCCGTTATACAATCTTCCTGAACTTTGCAGACCGCAAACGCTTCGATGGCGCACTCGGCGAAAATATCACGGTGCGCGCATTCTGCCCCCGTTTTCGGCCTGCCAGATTGCTGTTTCAACAAGCAGCGCTTCCGTTCGCATCCGCATTTTCGGGATACGATGTCATCCACTCCCCGTCGTTCCAGATGCCGTGGTGGCGCGGCCGCGCCCGTCACCTGCTCACCGTGCAGGATATGACTTTCTTCTCCATGCCCGATCTGCACAACCGCCTCCGCGGAGGCCGGCTCTTCCGGAAGATGGTGGGGATGAGCATTGAGCGGGCCCACATGATCAATGTTCCTTCGGAGACTACCCGCCGCGATCTGCTCCACTGGTTCCCCGGCGTCGACTGCGATGCCGTGCGGGTCACGCCGCTGGGAATCAGTCCACGCTTCAGCCCGGCCTCGCCGGTCGAAGCCGCCGCGAACCGGAGGCGCCTGGGGCTGCCGCAGCGCTATATCCTCTACGTGGGGACCATTGAGCCGCGCAAGAATGTAGATGCGCTGGTAGAGAGCTATGCCCAACTGGTTTCCGAGGGTAAGCTCGACGAACACCTGGTGCTGGCTGGCGCCCGCGGTTGGGATTGCGAGGGGATACTATGCCGGGTGAAAGCGCCGGACCTGCGGGATCGCGTTCATCTTACCGGATATGTTTCCGATCACGAGCTTCCCTGGCTGTATCGAGGGGCCTCGATGTTCGTCTATCCGTCGTTGTATGAAGGTTTCGGCCTGCCGCCGCTCGAAGCGATGGCTTGCGGAGTTCCGGTGATTGCTTCCGCGGTTGCATCGCTCGAAGAAAACCTGCGAGGAGCAGCCGAACTGATCCCGCCATTGGATACCGCCGCACTGTCGCGAGCCATCGAACGCCTGGCTCGGGATCGGGATTACGGCGACAAATTAATCGGGTTGGGAATCGAGCGCGCCGCCATGTTCCGCTGGGAAGAAACAGCCGGGCGCATTCTCGAATGCTACCGCGAACTGGCCTAACGATGGATTTCGGTGGTCTCGGGAACAATCGGTTGCGTCCGGGCGATCGCCCGAAACTCATCTTCACTCACGGAATCGCCGGCCTCGTGATATTCAGCATCGGCGTTCACCTGCCATAAATCGTAGTTCGCGCCCATGATGTTCCGCACCGCCAGCATCGCGGTCATCATCGAGTGATCCTGGTTGTTATAGCGGTGCA
>JANXXV010000862.1 GCA_025350445.1 Bryobacteraceae bacterium
CAGGCCGGTGATGAAATGAACAAGGTCGACATAGTGGCAACCGATGTAGGAGAAAGCATCGGAATTTTCAGTGGTACACCAGTTCTGGAAATTCGACTCCCGGTAATACCACTTCTCCATCAGCGTGGCGGTGCCCAGGCGGAACTCGCCGAAGAGGCCTTGCCTGTACTTCCGGCGCGCCATCAGGCTGCGGTCGTCCATCCGTTTGTGGTATTCCACCGCAACCACCAAGCCGCGTTTGCGGGCTTCCTCTTCGATCAGTAACGATTCCCGGACGGTCAACACCAGCGGCTTCACACAACACACGTGCTGATCGTGTCTCAGCGCGGTCATCACCACATCGAAATGAAGCTGGTCCGGCACGGCGGCGATAACGATGTTGCGCGGCGCCATCAGGGCAATAAGTTCCTTGTAGAGATCCGGCTGCGGCGAATCTCCCGATTGCGGATAGGCGTAAAACGATTGCCCTGGGAACGCCGCGGCCAACATCAGCGAATCTTTCAACTTTTGCACCGTCCGGGCATGTTGCGCGCACACCGCAATGTTTCCGATCACTCCCTGCCGTTGCATCTGATAAAGCGACGGCAGAATCTGATCGTTAGTAATCATCCCTCCGCCCACCACCAGAACCAATGGCGTCACGCGAGCGCCTCGTGCACCGCTTCCGCGAATACATCGAGACTCTCCGTCAGCGCCTCTTCGTTAATCACCAGCGGCGGACAGATCTTGACCGTGCCGCCGCCAAAACCAACCGGGCTGAAAAGCAGCACGCCTTTCTCGATACATTTCTCAATGATGTTCCAGGCCAGATCTCCGTCCGGTTCCTTCGTACCCGGCCTGACACAAGCGATGCCCGCAACAAGACCTTTGCCATCCACCGCACCAAACTGTGGGATAGTCTTTTTCAGGGCATGCAATCGGGTGTGCAACAAATCACCCATCCGTTTTGCATTGCCGGCAAGATCTTCTTTCAGCACCAGATCGATGGAGGCAAGCGCCGCCGCGCAACACACTGGATTGCCGGTGTGGGTGGAGGTCATGCTGCCGGCGGGATGCAGATCCATCACGTCGCGCCGCCCAATCACCGCCGCCAGCGGCAGAGAGCTGGAAATTCCCTTCCCCCACGTAGTCAAGTCGGGAACGATGCCGTAATGCTCATAGCCCCACAGCGTTCCGGTGCGTCCGAAGCCGGCCTGCACTTCGTCGCAAACCAGCAGCGCCTTGTGGCCGTCGCACCAGCTTCGCATCGACCGCATGTACTCCACCGGCGCAAAGGCCGCGCTTCCGCCCTGGTAGGTTTCCATGATGACGCCCGCCACATTTTGCGAATCGACGCCGCATTCCCCCAGGCTCTTCAGGAAAAACTCGAACGACGTATCGGGCGTGCGGAATCCATCCGGAAACGGCACCTGCACAAACCCCGGATCGGGATTGACAATCCATTCTTTTAATGCCGGAATGCCGCCAGCCTGTTGCGATCCCAGCGTCCTCCCGTGAAAGGCCTTGTCAAAAGAAACGATGACATGCTTTCTTCTTCCGCCAACTTTCACCCCATAAGAGCGGCAAAGCTTAATGGCGCACTCCACCGTCTCGGAACCGGTTGTTAAAAGGAACACTTTCTTCAGCGGCTCGGGGAAAAGCGACGCCAACTTCTCAACCAATTGAGCACGGATCTCGCTCGGGAAACAATAGTTCGTCAGTAACTTCGATTGCGCCTGCCGCACGATGGCATCGACAATTTCCTGCCTGCCGTGTCCGGCATTTGTAATCAGCACGCCGGACGACCAGTCGATCCAGCAATTGCCCGCTGCATCGTAAACCTGAAAGCCCTCCGCCCGATCCCACACAATGGGCGGCTGGCCCCGCATGGCGATTGGTTCAAAGGTCTGGAGCTTTTCCAGCGTGGCCACGGACTGCGGGGAAGGCAGGTCCGTCACAATCCGGCGGTATTTAGTTTCGACGCGGGGAACAGAGCGGGGCGTGAGAGAGTATTCGCGAGCCATAGGTTCTTATCTTAACCAGAGCACGCGGCTGTCAGAACCTTTCGCCCGGTTTCGGTAAGAGTAACCGGAGGCGCAGTCAGAAAGGCGGGTCGCATCTTCGTCATTCTCTTTAGATGCAATTCAAGAACGGCATCGGTCATATAACGGGCTTGTTCCTTTGCTTGAAACGCCCAGAAAATTTTCTTGGCAGTCTGCGCGCCCTCGTTGACCGCTTCCAGAATCTGGCGGTCAGTTCGGGACAAGCCATTCGCCCCGGAAGGGAAATCGTCCAAATGGCGCCGCAGCGCATCCGCAAGGAACGGCAGCGCCGACGTGTCTTCCGTGAGCAGTGTATCGAGTGCCGCGCGGTCCGGCGAACAGACCGCGGCCCAAGCGCGTTCAGCCAGCGAAAACTGCGCCGCCGTTACAGGCTGGCGCTGCTTCCAGAGCGCGCCCATTTGAGGCGCATCCATCGGACCCAGATACTGGCTGGTGCAGATCAATTGCACGTCCACCTTGCGGCCTGTAAGCGCGCTAAGGATTTGGATCAATTGCAACTGGTCGCCCAGATCGTGCTCGAACCATAGAGTGATCTGCGGGGCGGACAGCAGCGCGGCATCGCGCCCGCCCATCTCGCGCCGGACCTCTTTGTATTTCGCCCAGCCGCAGTCGGCCAGAAACCGCGCGCGAACGTCGGTCATCTTCTCC
>JANXXV010000867.1 GCA_025350445.1 Bryobacteraceae bacterium
TCTTTCGGCGCCCATATAACGGGTCAGCATCTTTGGGTCGGTGCGCGTCAAGTCCACCACAATTAGTCCGTCCAGCGAGTCGGAGAAATTGCGGTCGAGGTTGAAGCCCAGCAACTCGCCCCCCATCTTCAGATACTGCCGCAGCAGCACTGGGATTCCTTTTTGATCGGTTTCGATGTCGGCCACCATCGCGGAAAGATCTTCAATATCCCAATTCCCCTGCTTAAGTGGACGCATGCGGAACGGGCTGCGCGCTTTCACCAGGCGCGCCCGATCCTCCACGCCGCCGGGCCTGCGGAAGAAGTTAACCATCAACTGCCGCGACACCGGCTGATAGTCGTTGCTGATACTCACCGGCCCAAACAGAATCTTATAGCGGGGATTCCGCGCCACGTATCCACCGATGCCTTTCCAGAGCAGAAGCAGCGGCGTATAGCTCTTCTGATACTCAACCCGAACGAAGGACCGGCCCAGTTCCAGTGCATCGCCAAGTTCTTCGAGGAAGCGATTCTCAAAGGCGAAAAGCGTGCTGGTATAGAGTCCGCGCTTGCCGTATCGTTCCATGATGGTGTCGGTCGGGCCGATGCGGTAAGCGCCGATAATCTGCCGCGTCCGGCTGTTCCACAGAAACAGTTGCAGGTAATACGCATCGCAGGAATCAAGATCGATGGCTTTCCCGGTGCCCTCGCCGGCATCTCGGAAAGCCGTCTCGCGCAGGCGGCCAATCTCAAACAGTACGTTGGGCACTTCATGACACTTCGCGTAGTAGACCGAATATTCACCCGCTTCGGCAAGCTTGCGGTCTTCCGGCAGCCGTTGGATTTCCGACCGCAGCAGTTCGGGATCCACCGCGGCGGCAATCGGCTCAGAAGCAAGCTTCACCGCCCTCACTTGAACCTTGCGGTGCCGCAGAAAATAGGTCCGCTCCCGCAAATGGGCCATCATCTCCATGTCTTCGTCCATGGCCTGCAACCGCTTTGCCGGAATCAACGATCCCACCCGCATTTCCAGATTGCGATTCCGCTTGTTGAAGAATTCGTGTACCAGCATCAAGGTGCGCACCCGCGGATGCAGCATCCCCAGCACCTGGAACCATGCGCTGTTGGCGCCTGCGAAGTAGATGGGCAGCACCGGCGACTTCGTCATCCGCACCAGCCGCGCGATGGTGGTGCTCCATTCCGGATCGGTGATCTGGCGCTTCCGCAGATCCACGTGCGCTACTTCGCCAGCCGGGAAAACCACCAGCATTCCGCCCGCTTTCAGGTGCCGCAACGCCTCGCGCATGCCCTTGCGATTCGCCTTGGTTGCCGCTTCCCCGCCAAACGGGTCCACCGCGATAATGCGGTCCGCGATGGCGGGAAAAAGCTGGCAGAGAAGCGAATTCGCCATGAACTTGACATCCGGGCGGACGGTGGGCAGCAAGGCTCCCAAAATAGAACTCTCAATCATTCCGAAGGGATGGTTCGCCACCGCCACCACTGCGCCGGAAGTGGGAATGCGGGCCAGGTCCTGCCGCGTGATCAGCGGATTGACGTTCAACAGCGAGAGCAGATTCTCAAAGAACGGGCCGCCGCTGGGATGAGCCAGCGCGTCCCGATAAATTTGAAGCAAGCGGTCGACCTTCAAGAACCGCTGCAGGGCGGCTCCGCCGAGGTTTACGTCTGGCACGGCTCCAGCGTACAATGCGCTTGATGACAGAAGTATGAAGAATGTGTGATTTTATGCTTTGTAAGCTGTCGGCAGGTGAAGATGTTTTCTGTTCCGGATCGGCGCGCTCGCATTGGCCGCGTCCGCTCTGATGGCGCAGCCCCCTAACACCACGACCTCAGCGCCGAAGGCCGCGGCGCCCGCGGCAACCGACAAGCCCGCCAGGCCTGCTGAGCCAGTACGCGAGAACGGTTTGTACACCACGGTCTCCACCGCGCTGGGAAACGTCACCGCCAAGCAGTATGAGAAAGAGTCGCCGATCACGGTGAAGAACTTCAGGGATCCGGCGTAGGGCAGAAGGAATAGATCAACCCGAAGACCGCCGCGTGTGTGAAACGGTCCTAATATCCCGGCACTATTTTCCATGGCGTAAGCTTGGGCTTCATTGTCCCGGCGGGAGACCCGGCCGGCACCGCAATAGGCGGAACTGGTACAAATCCAGAAGCTTCCGATCCGTCATGGTTCACGACGGCTACCATCGAGCGGCGCAAGCTG
>JANXXV010000875.1 GCA_025350445.1 Bryobacteraceae bacterium
GCCGAAAAGATCGTTGGGCGCGGTCCCGGCAACAAGGCAATCGTGGCGGCTGTTCTTGAGCGTGGCGGCAAGGTTCGCGCAAAGGTCATCGGGACTCGTAAGAACGGCGATTTGTAAAAGTTGGCACATGAGAACGTCGAAGCCGGATCGAGCGCCTACAGTGACGCCCTGAAGTCCTACGACGGCCTTACCGAAGACTTCACCCATCAAGTAGTGGATCATGCTCAGTGCTCCGTGAACGGGCAAGTCCAAACCAACGGAATGGAGAATTTCTGGAGTCTGCTGAACCGCGGAATTAATGGAACCTATGTGAGCGTCGAGCCGTTCCACTTGTTCCGCTACGTTGACGACCAGGCTTTCAGATTTAACAACCGGATCGAAATGAACGACGGCGATAGATTCGTGACTGTAATAAAGCAGATCGTTGGCAAACGCATTACCTACAAGCAGTTGATCGGCAAGCAGGGAGAGCCAGAAACGCAATCCTGCTAAACGGCAAGGACGTGGGAAGCGGAAGGTTTGACCTTTCGCTTTGGCCCGCGCTTATTGGGATTCAGCGCAGACTGCTTGCGCTGTTCTTGGATTCGGCGTTTGATCTCGGAGTGAGGGACAGATAGAACCGCTTTCATCGCATTCTTGAATCGGTCGAATGCTTCCGGTCCTTCGATCATTTCCGTTTCGGGTTTCATGCTTCCAGTCTAACGTTTTTCTGGCGGTGCTCCGGGCTTGTATTTGGAATGCTTGAATCTTTGTTCGTAGGCAATCATGTCGCCGCCCTCGCATAGCTCGCACTTAGAATCCGGCTCTTGTAGCATCATGTCGTATTTAATTCCCTTAGCCGTAGTAATTGACTTTGGGCCATATTTTCCGCTTGCACCCGGCTCGAATGTAGCGGTTAGATGACGATGGAGCTTTGCCGCCCTATATCGTTTATCGGTTGTCGGAAACTTGTCGTCAAAAACTTCATACATTTGGTTGTACTCGCACCTTCGGCCAAACTCATCGTCGAATGGCTTAGTTTTTCGCGTAGCGCTATGCGGTATAATTCTTAGGTCTTTAGCGTTAATGCGCTCTATGATCTTGAGTTCGGCAAGGATACGGCATAGATGCTTATCGCAAGTCCGTTTGACTACAATGGTTATAGAGGTATCGGCCATGCTCACTGCTGATGAACTGATTCGGAACGTCCACGACTACGTAAGCGGGCTCGTCCCCCTTGAACATTTCGATTTGTGGTTCGAGGGTATCGCAGATGCTTACGACGATCCCACCTTTCGTCAAGTGTATGAATCCATCGAGGGTGCCCTATCGGGGTATTATTTCGACGGTGTGGGGCAAGTTGCATTGAAGAGTGCGCTTGCTGATGCCATCCTTCTATTTGAAGCCACTCTGGAATTAGTAAGCTGCGTCGGGCCTTGCGACAATCCGAAGCTTGACGCTGTCGCTCTGCTAGTTCATGGAAAGATTCCCGAAGTCCTGATAGGGAAGGAAGACAAGGCCGGATTACTTGGGTGGTTACGGGGCAAGTGGCAATCATCGAGTGGGCCACTCGTTACTGTTTCTGCTCAATTACGGTGAGGGGGGTGCGGATCACCTCAATACCATTGAGGTATGCGGCAACGAAATAAGTGCCGGTAGTTATCGATTCAATCCCAAGCTCCAAACCTACCATGATCCCCCTGGGTATGCTTCCGCAATATCCCCAACCGAAGTGATTACCATTTTTCGGTGCAATGTATCGGATACGGTTCCATGGGGATTTGTAATCTTGAAGTGGACATCATAAGGAGTGCCATCCTTTTCGTACAACTTGGCGACAAACAAACAGTGGATTACTAAAGAGTTGGCCTGTATAGGTCTGGCCTCCGACGTACGAACATAAACGACGTCCGATAGGCGGATGGCAGAAAGAAAATCATCTTTTTCATTCAGGACTCTTTCACAGACAACAAGGCTTGCGCAAATGAGATTGGGGATGGGCGGCATGGGGAGTCCGTTCAGTTTAACACTTCTGTCAGCCAGCTATATTATTGCTCTTACGACTAACCAAACACATGCGGCGCGTGCTGGTGAGGGCCGGAAATTTGGGTTACGGGAAGAGAAGTTTCCAGAGAGAGAGAGACAGGACACAAGCCGGGACGGCACACTACTCCCGCGCCAGGCGGATCTCCTCCACATCCAGAATTCGCGTTGACTGTGGCGGGTTTTCAATTGCCCAAAGCAGTGTGCCGGTCATCTGATTCAATGTCACCAGACCCAAACGCCGGGCAGCCGCGCGGGTTGACGGAATGGTTTCCATCCTCCAATAAAATGGCTTCAATACGATCGGCCACCAATGCCCTCGACCCAATACATACCACGGTCGGACGATAGTCCCGATCGGTCCCGCGCGTACAATTTCCGCCTCGCACTCCATCCGCACCGCGATGTACGATTTCATAATCGGCGCCGGGCGCGCAACGCTCACGTAAACGAAATGCCCGGCACCCGCCAAACGAGCGGCGGTCACCGAAGCCTGCAACGCCACCAGATCCACCGAGCGGAATTGCCGGCCTTTCCACGGAGCCGGATGCGGTGTTCCCACCATATGTACAAACGTGCAGCCCGGTTCAATAGTTGCTGAGAACGTCGCGGCGGACAAAGCATCGGCGATGATAATCTCCCATCCAGGCGGCAGTTTGCGCTCCGATCCGGGCCTCGCCAACGCCCTGACCTTATGCCCACGGGCCAACAGCTTCGAAAGCAGAGAGGCACCAACGTAACCGGTGCCTCCACAGCGCGTGTCACAAGGAATTAACTGGTATACGCGCGCCGCGGGCGGATCGGATTGCTACTGCCGCAACGTGATGGCTGCGGGTGGACTGCACACGCGTGTCCCCGAGCTGGTTCCGCAGACCACCACCTCCGTTGTGATACCAGGCAGGCCGGCTGGCACGCGTACGTTGATCTGCTGCAGCCCCGGAATGCCCGCAGCGGTTGCCGCGTAAAGCGGCGCCAGGTTCGCCTGATCGTGAATTTTGACATCCACCGTCCCACCCTCCGGCGGCAATACACCGGTGGCGAATATCTGGATGACAGACCCAACCAGCGCCGGGTTAGCTGAGCTGTTCACCGTGTTGTCCTGATTCAAAATGCCCGGATTGAAGATACCGGGCGCGACGTCCGCCAAGGCTACCGTTTGCGCCCCGCTCGCAACTCCATCCACCGTCACCACCAGTTGCGTCGA
>JANXXV010000887.1 GCA_025350445.1 Bryobacteraceae bacterium
GGAGCCATCCCAATCTTCGGCGGAATTCACGCCACGCTCTATCCGGAAGAATCGCTCGAACTCGGCCAGGCGCACTCTGTTGTAAAAGGCGATGGCGACGTGGCTTGGGGCCAGGCGCTGAACGATTGCGTCAGCAACACCTCGCAGAGCGTTTATGAGGGCGGACGCATCGACGCCGACAAGTTCAAGCCCGCTCGATGGGACCTCATGCCGAAGGGCGCCTACATGTGGGCTTCGGTGCAAACCGTCCGCGGTTGCGCCAAGCACTGCTCATTCTGCTCTGTCTGGCGCACCGACGGCCAGAAGCCAAGGCAGCGCGCCTCGGATCCAATCATTGAAGAGATTGTCGAACTGCGCCGTCTCGGCTTCCGCTTCATCGCCCTAGCCGACGACAACTTCTACCCTGTCTCGCTCACCGACATCAAACTAGCCGAGCGCCAAGGCAACCAGGCGAGGATTGAACAACTCCAGGCGATTCGCAGCGAACGGTTCGAGTTGATGGAACGAATGGCCGAGCTTCCCAAGGACATGATCTTCTTCACCCAGATCACCATGGAGGCCGCCGAAGACACCACGTTTTTGGACGCGATGCGGAACGCTCGGATCAAGGGCGCGCTCGTCGGCGTGGAAGCGGTGACACCGGAAGGATTGAAGGAGGTCTACAAGGACTTCAACCTGTCCGGCGACAAGCTGGTCGAGCAATTGAAACGTTTCCGCGACCATGGCGTCCATGTCTTAGGCTCCTTCATCTTTGGACTATCCAGTGATCGCGCGCAGACCTTCGATGCCACGCTTGAGTTGGCGAAGACCGCCGGCTTGACGTTCGCGCAGTTTGTGATGCTAACTCCATTCGCGGGGACAGTTGACTTTGAACATTGGGAGAAATCCTTCAAGGGCGAGGTTCCCGAAGTTGACGGGATTCCGTTGACCAGGCACTGGCTGATCCCGCAGGATCGGCGGCCGAAAATGTTCATGCCCCATCCCACCATGAGTTCCGATGAATTGCGGGAACGGACTCAAGGCGTGTGGGATCGCTTTTATAGCACCGGAGTTGTCTGGCAGCGGTCGAAGTGCTGCCCCGGTCTTCGATCCAGACTGGCGTTCCTGTTCATCTCGAAGCTTTACCGCCAGATGTATGCCACCACTGGTATCGCCACCGACAGCGCGCGTAAAAGCCGCGCCAATGGATGGGCTCGCTGGTTAGCCGTTCCATGTCAGAAATTCTTTCGGGCAGAACCAATGCCGGATTTAGAAGTGCCGCAAAAGAAGATGCCGGCTCTTCCGGAGTTGGCGGCCGCTGCAACGGCGTCCAATTCGTTCAACGTTCTCGGATAACCGGCAAGCCGGGTTTCAGCTTGGCTTGCCCGCTGTAAGGAGATCCTGATGGTTGGAAGAATTAGTGTGCTCGGTTCGGCCACCCTGTTTGGCATCATTAAGGCTGACAATGGCCTCAGTGTGCGATTCGACCACTCCTCGGTGATGGCCTACGATGTCACCGGGCTGGCTCTCGACCAGTTGGTTTCCTTCGATATCGAGAACGGCCCCAGTCCCAAGGCGATTAATGTATGCGTCCGGAAAGAACACCATGCTCCCGTACGCGATGAAGGGCGTCATGATCCTGTGCGATTGCGCTACATGGGATTCGAGCAGCGGGGCGAGGCGCGCGATTACAGATTCGACCAAGTCTCCGTAGGAGGCGACACTATCCATCTGGTGGTGGAGATCGCAATGACTCTCTTCACCAAGTTTCACGTCGGTATCCAGGATGGTCCGGCGCTCTGTTTGCATGCGCTCAACATTGAGTCTAAGACAGCCGGCGTCTCGTTCCATCTATTGCCTTCGCGGGCGCTCACCGGATCTGACGTACAGATCTTTGTGGAGAGCAAGATTCTCGCCGGAGCGGGTTCGCACCGCAACCGGCAAACTCGTGCCCGCGCTCCTGCCCCTCAGACGCCTGCCGATGAGTAAGTGTAGAGGAGTTAGAAATGCCGTTCGTTAATTTCGTAGCGCGGGTCTTCAAAGCCGTATCCGTACAGAGGGACGCGCCGCCATCTTCCGGCGTTTATGGTCTCTCGAATGCCTCAGGTTGGATCTATATCGGGGAGTCGGACAACATCAAAGCGCGGCTGCTTGAGCATCTGCAAGGATCCGACCCAACAATCCATGGAACCAAGCCGACGGGATTCAGCTTTGAGGTTTGCCATTCCTACAACCGCGTGGCGCGCAAGAACCAGCTCATCGCCGAACTCCACCCGCTCTGCAATCCCGGTCCCGCTTAATCCACCACAACCCCTGGCAACCGGCCGGTAGAGCAGTCCCCCTGGACTGCGCCGGACGCCTTCGTCCGGCTGTTCATATATAATGAACGCTTGATCCC
>JANXXV010000908.1 GCA_025350445.1 Bryobacteraceae bacterium
GTGGCTCGGTGTACCGATCGATCCTCCCGGAACGACGGGAATCCGCACCATCCGGATCACCAACGTTCGTGCCAACGCCAGCCAGCTGGGCACGTCCTCGACCCTGATCCCCACGCAGATTCAGATGTTCATCTCCATCACTCCTCCTCAGTCCCTGCCCCTGAACAATCCGCAGCAGACTGTGGCGTTCGTTTCGCCGGGCTTGAGCTTCTCTCTCCGTAAAGCGGACAGCTCCGATGTCACCAGCGGGGTCACCTTCCTGCAGTGCGTATCGAACAATGCCGATATCTCCGCTGTCAACACGAATGCCCTGAATAACGGTATCAGCACTATCGGTCGTTTCACAGAAGGTTTCCCCAGCTCCTTTAAGCGTCGCAACGTGGCCCCCTATCCTTCGACAGGTGGCAGCGGACCGATCTCGGCCGATACTTCGCCGGTACCGAACAATCAGGATACCCCTGGCGGTATCGCTCCGAATAGCGTCGGCGGTCAGTACTTCACCGAAAGCGGCTTCTACGCTGGTGCAAGTGGCGGTAGCCTCTCAGCCGCAATCAATGGATTGCCCAAGGCAGGTCTCGCCGATACTGGTACCCGTCTCATGCTGCGGTTTGCCGGCGTTCCGGCCGGCGCGCAGATTTTCGTCGGTGTGTATGAATCTTCGGCTGGCGTAAGCCTTTCCGGCACTACCAGCAGGGTTCGCCTTGTTAGCACGGATGCCGTTGGCGCGGGTGCATTCTCCGCCGTCTCCGCTACCAGCGGTGGCATCTACGCTCCGGTCGCCATCACCGGCGGCGCAGGAATCGCGGTGTACGAAGTAATGAGCTCCAATCCGCTCGGCACTGAGTCCATTGACGTTCCGATCGTCGTTGCTTACACCTCCAACACAACCACCAACAACCCGGGCCTCGGCACGGCTACCGTAACAGGCAGCTTCGCCCCTCTGAGCACGGTTACCACACAGAGCTCGAGTGCACCGCTACCACGGTTCATCGACGTTCCTACCAGCAAGACCAACTTCACCATCAACGCCTGCTCCACGAACCTGCTCTTCCCGTTCGTGACCAATCAGGCTGGCTTCGACACGGGTATCGCGATTGCTAACACTTCGCTCGATCCGTTCGGCACGGCTACCCAGAAGGGTGCTTGCATCATCAACTACTACGGTGGTACCACGGGTGGCGGCGCGGCTCCGGCTGCGGCTACCAGCCCGGTTGTCGCTGCGGGAGCGGAGTTGCTCTTCAACCTCTCTTCCGGTGGCGGCGGTATTGCCGCAACTCCTGGATTCCAGGGTTATATCATTGCTCAGTGCGCCTTCCAGTATGCTCACGGTTTCGCCTTCATCAGCGATATCGGTAGCAAGAACCTGGCGGAAGGTTACCTGGCTCTGGTGATGGATAGCGCAGCTGCCACGCTCCCGCGTAGCAAGACTGCCAGCGAACCCTTGGCTGAGTAATTAGTTCCAGCTAAGCAAACTGTAAGTTAAAGGAGGGGAGGCAACTCCCCTCCTTTTTTTATCCTTCCTAAACTATTCCCCCAGTACTACAATAGTGATACACTACCAGTGGTACTTCCGCGTCCAGCCCAATACACTTGTATCTCCACGAGGTTTGTTCATGTTTTCAAAGAAGAATTTGGTTCTGGTATCCCTGTGCCTGACAGCCCTTGCAGGCGGACTTGAAGCCCAGACTCGCAACGTCTTTGTCCTCCCGGCATCGGGCACTGGCGTCCAGACCTACACCAGCGATTCATTTGGGCCCACCGCGAATTTTGGCTCGGCCCCGGCGCCTTTTCTGGTGCTCGCAAATGCCAATGCATCGAAATATTATGTAATTTCCAAATCGATCACCAACACTGTCGTGGTCGTGGACGGCACTAATTTCGCTACCCTGATTGCTGGAAAGTTCAACTTCAACGCAAACGCCGAGGCTGCAGCGGTGACGCCTGACGGTAAACGCGTGATCGTTCTTGCAGGCGGCGTCCATATTATCGATATCGCCTCCGATACAGACTTGACGCCGAATGGCATCGGACTTACCACGACCCCGAATGACCTCGCCGTCAGTTTGGACTCTTCTCGAGCATTCATTCTGAGCCGCGGCAGTTCGGTGGTCACGTCTGTCGACCTAACCACCAACACCGTCACTGGACTGTCATTCCCGATTCCCGGAATAAATTCGACGGTGTCGCTAGCCCCGAACGGACTGCTCTATGTCACCGCCCAAAACCGCATTTATGAAATCGATCCCAAGACAATGCAGCTGCGCTTTGAGATCCCGCTGAACGCAAATCCCGGAAAGCCCGTTTATACAGCAGATGGCAAATATGCGCTGTTTTCAAACCAGAGCCCGATTACCGGATCGTCCCTGCTTCTGCTGGACCTTGGGCTGCACACCATTATCAGCACCTTACCGGGTAACCTGGGCATTACTTTCGATCAGATCTTCCCGGCGACTGCCGACGTGGCTTACGCGACATCGGTAGGTACCGGAAAGGTGTACCGCATCACAATCCCGAACCTCCTCCAGAGCGGCGAGGCTAGTTTCGGAAATGGAGCTCTCAGTGGAGTCCTTACCGCGGTCGCCAGTAACGAAGTGCGGCCTCGCCTGCTCTACCTGGCCGGAACCAATGCGCTATACCGCGTGGATATCTCCCCGGGCTCCAATTTTGTGACGCAGCAAACCGGTCTTGCCACTCCACCCTCTACTCTGAATTTCGCAGCTCCGGCGACCACAGGAGGAACGCCGTCGCAAGTGTTCCTTTATAACAACGGGCAGAGCGTCGCTGCGGGTACTGCCCTTACGCAGCTGGTAGTGCGGGTTACCGATAGCTCAGGACGCCCATTGTCGGGCGCGGCAGTCAACTTCTCGGCCGGCGATGCCGGCACCGTTATTCAAACTCCGAACGCCATCACCAGTAACGACGGTTTCGCACAAACTGCCGTAACCGCGGCTCAGAATGCAGGCGCCTATTCGATCAATGCAACTGCTGGGTCAGTGGTGGCAACCTTTTCAATCACCGTTACCGGTTCGAGTACGGGTACGGGTGGCGGCGGAGGAACCGGCGGCGGCTCCGGCGGCGGCAGCGCCGTCTTCAACATCATCTCGGGGAACGGTCAGCTCGTCCGGGAACAGTTCCAGGCGAATGATTTGCTGGCTGTCGCGGTGAAAGACGCAACAGGGAAGCCAGTGGCCGGGGCCACGGTGAATTACTCTATTACTTCCGGCGTGGGCTCTTTGCAGACTATCTCGGGGACCGGCTCATCCCTTGGCTCTTGCACGGCTAACGACCAAACGGCGGTCTGCCTCACCGATGCAAACGGCCAGACTGGTGTTGGATTCAGGGCCATCTCCACCAATCTTCAGTCTTTCGCATCGACAACAGTTTCCGCCAACTACAGCGGATCGGCGCTCAATTTCATTGAAACTACTTATCTGGGATTTGCGCAGCCCGGTGGCTTTCAGCCCGACCCGACCATCACCGATGTTGTACCGATTTCCGGTGGCAGCAGGGTATTTACCGTGCAGGCCGGCCAGACTCTCGCAGGTGCGCTGAAGGTCCAGGTGGTCGCTACCAGCGGGCCAAGCGTCGGATTTGGAATCGCGAACGTCGCAATTACCGCTACTACAGGGCTGGATCCAACACTTGGCCCAACGGCGAAGTGTAATGTGTCTACATCTCTGAGCGACGGATCCGGTTTCGCCACCTGCGACCTTGTCGCCGGCGGCAAAGTTGGCAGCGCACCTCTCAAGATCTCCGTCGGCTCGTCAAACGACCGCGGCTTTGGAACGCTGATCGTCACTCCGGGCCCTGTCGGCTTGCTCAACATTTTGCAAGGGAACAACCAGACAGGAAATGCGGGCCAACAGCTTCCGCTGGCCCTGGTCGCCCAGGTAACCGATGCGTTTGGCAATATTCTCCCCGGCCAGCAGGTGACCTTCGAAGTGGCGAATCCCGGTAGCGTGATCCTTAAGAATGTGTTCACCACTTCCGATCAGAACGGCAAAGTTTCCGCGCTCGCAACGCTCGGCGGAACGCCCGGGGCTCAACAGGTCCGCGTGAAGATCGGCAGCATTACCAGTACCTTCACCGTGACCGTCAACGTCACTTTCGGAGCCATTACCGCCGTATCCGGCGGCGGCCAGGTGGCGGTCGTCAATCAACCGTTCGCGCAGCCCTTGGTAGCCAGAGTGACTGACAACAACGGCGCCCCGGTACCAAACGCAACGGTTTCCTTCGCCGTGAACGGCGGAAATGCCACTCTCTCCGCGGCGTCGGCTACCACCGATGCTTCCGGCAATGCTTCCGTAACGGCAAACGGCGGCGCGACCGCGGGTGTAAGCACGGTGAACGCGACGGTTGGGAACTTCACCGCGACGTTCAGCGTTACCACCCGGCTTCCGGGTCCCAGCCTCACTCTTGGAGGCTTCAAGAATGCCGCTGGCCTGGCTCCGGGTATTTCTCCCGGTACCATTGTAAGTATTCAGGGTCCGGGTATCGCGCCGACGGTGCAAGGAGTGGTCACTTCCGGGATTCTCGGCCAGTTACCGCTCTCCCTCGGAGATGTCGATGTCACCTTCAACGGCATTCAGGCGCCAATCTACTCAGTGTCTAAAGTCAACGGACTGGAACAGGTAAACGTGCAAGTTCCATTTGAGCTTGCTCCGGGCCTGGCAAGCGTCAAGGTTACTGTCAGTGGCGGAAGCAGCACCATAGACAACGTCCCGGTCTTGGCCGTCAGTCCGGGCATCTTTGAAACCGCCGACACGTCCGGCCGGAAGTACGCCGTCGCCACCAAGGATGTAGACGGCAGCTACGTCAGCACGTCGAATCCCGCACGCCGGGGCGACGTCATCCGGGTCTATCTCACCGGACTCGGCCAGGTGACGCCATCCACCGCAACCAACCGCGCCGGCATCGCCGGTCAGATGGTTCTGGCGCCGATTATTGTCGGAGTCAATAACGCTGGAATTCCGCTAGGCACCGCCGAATACATGCCCGGGGTGGTCGGAATCTACATGGTGACCTTCACCGTACCTGTGGACGCGCCATCTGGTTCTTCCATTCCGCTGTCCTTTGGCGTTACGGCTCCAAACGGAACCAACGTTTACTCGAACACTTCGAACCTGGCAATTCAGTAAACCCAACCGGCTGCGTACGGCGAACAGCTTAAACCGAGCTGTTCGCCGTACGCGGGCGGACTTCTTAAGCTTTGATTGCCAGTTGTAGCGTCTGGTCCGATCTCGCCGTAACACCCTGCCCCTGGTTGTAGTAGCTCCCCAGAAGCAGCCCCGCATTCAGTTTGTTTCCGCTCGATAGCGTGATTTCACGGGTAACTTTATCAGCCAGCCAAGGCCCGCCGGATGCCCCAAATCGAGAACTTCCCAGCGTCGCCCCGGGATCGTACTGCTGCACCAGCCGGAGTGCCTCTTGCGCCCCGTCCGATGTCGCGGAGTAGCTCGAATTCACATCCGCGCTGCTGATCCCAGATATATGGTTCCCCTCAAACCAGTTGGAGAAGCCTGCCACGAATCCGTCGCGTAGCGGGTTGCTGGGCGTAATGAAGTACGGATTGAATGCCGCTTCCCCGGTATAGCCCCACTGGTTCGCAATAGGCGCCGTCAAACGGACCACCGACGGGGCTCCGCTGGCGGTCAGCTTCCCCGCGGCATCGCTCACCCCATCCCGTGAGTCTTGCGGACCACTGTAAATAGAGACGGCCGGCGCAGCAGTTTCGGACTTTGGCGCGGCCAGCGCCACCGCCGCTGCTGCCGCCTTTGTCACCGCCAAAGGTTGATCCATTGGGATCTCCAGCAGATTGCGCCCGGTGGTGTCTTCCCCACGATGTGCACTACCCGCCAAAGAAAGAAGCTGCTGCGCCCGTCCGGTAACCGAATTGGAACGCCCGCGTTCCAGAGTGGTACCCGCCGCCTTGCGGACAGCAGTGCCGGTTTTGACTGCCGATGAACTACCCAGCGCCGCCGAAAAGCGACTGGCAAATGATTGCAAAGAGTTGCGACTGTTCCGGCCGGCGGTGGCTGTCTTGGGTTCGTTCAAAAGACCCTGCACCGGGGTTCGTCGGGTGGATACCAGCATAAGGAATAACTACCTCCGCCAGGGAAATAGCACGCCGGTAGCCGAACCGCCAATTATCGAGCTAGCGGGCAGCGTTCAAGAAACAGATGGACAGGCCTGACGCCCTTCGTGGCGCGGACCGGGGGTCCACGGACCGGGGGTCCACCAAACCCAAGCCCGGGTAATAATCGGATGCTCCATTATTGATTCGCGTCTTGACTCCGCATTGGCCGCCGAACCGCGAACGTCACCGTAACAGGAAATGTCAAATTCAACGGTTGCACTACAATCTTTGCCTGAATCGTCCCCTTCGGAGTTGAGTTTAGCGGCTTCGAGTCAAACAGAACCTGGGCCGATTCCCCCTCCTTCAAGGTTTTCTTATCGACCGTAACCGTCAAACCCTCAACCGGCGGAAAACTGACATCCACGGTCACCTGACCCGGCAGGTTGTTCGTAACCGTGATCGCGCCCGACGCCGCCTGAAAGCTGCTAAGCGCCACTGCCGAGCCGCTCACCTTCACCTGATTCACAACCTCGACCGGCGTCACCTTCTTGAACGATGCAATCTTCCGTTCCCTCTCCAGATCTTTCTTGTCCGGCATCGTTACCCGCCCAAACGGAGTATCCACAAACTTCTCCGCGACAACACACCAGTACCATTGGCCGTTCTCGATCTTCCAGTTGCTGTTTACCGGAAAAGGTACCATCATCGTCCCCAAACGGGCGACACGCCGTTCAGCCGTCACCCCGGTAATCGCCTTCGCCTTGGTGAAATGTTCCGAATAGGTGATTTCGGGCTCTTTGAAGCTAAGAAACTGCTGCTTCTCCATCTCATAGAAGAAGTCCCTGCTGTCTTCGGCTACCAACTGTTCGACCGCGCGAAACTTACCGATCACGTGGGCCTGATAGAACTGGGCGATCCGCGCCCGCAGCGCGTTATCCACCTCAGCCGGAGGCTTCTCCTGCGCAAACAAAGGCAGACACGCGAACGCTAACAAAGCTGATAAACGCATACTCTTCTATTTTAGCGGTTGAAAAGGAACCCGTTACTGTTCAGCAGCGCCCACAGCAGATCCTGCGCCCGTTCCGCCCGGCTGCCGCCCTTTGACAGGTAAGTCTGCGCATAGTCCAACTCAGACGTTCCAGGCATCCGGTTGAGCGAACTCAAATACAGCTCCTCCACAATCTGCCGGTCCGTCTTCCCGCTCAGCACCAGCTTCGCCACCCGTCCGCCCGAATCGGCGATTGCGTCGGCAATAGTCGAACCATTCAGCAAGTTCAGCGCCTGCACCAGGCTAACGTCGCTCCGCCGCTCGCACTCACAACTGGTCTGCCGCTCGGGCCGCCCAAAAACGTCCAGGAACCCGCCCTGTCCCACATGCGGATCGGGGAAGTCCTGCGCCTTCGACTCCGCCGGCAGTTCTTTGAATTGAACCTTTGTGCCAGAGGCGATATTCACGCTGTCGAACAACTCCTCCGCCGAAAGCCGCCGCGGCAGAGCCCGCGAAAAGTTCACCTCGTCATCGGTATTCCATTCATTCGGTTTGAAGCTAAGCTGATAGGTCCGCGACGACACAATCGCACGGATCAAGTGCCGTAAATCGAAATTGCCGTCCGAGAAATCCTTGGTAAGCGCCGCCAGCAGACGTGGGTTGCTAGGCGGATTACTGGCCCGGATATCGTCCACCGGATCGATAATGCCATGCCCGAAGAAATAGCTCCACATCCGGTTAGCCATCGCCTGCGCAAAGAATGGATTGTCTTTCGAAGTCAGCCAACTGGCCAGGCTCTCCCGCAATCCAACTTCAGGCGCGCCGGATTTCTCACCGCCGAACAGGAACTTCGCGGTCATCACGCGCCCGTCTTTCGGATGCGTTACCTCCGCGCCGTCGCGTTTCTCATAAACAATCTCTTCTTCACTGTCCGAACCGGGTTTCGTGGCCACGCCCGCAAAGAACGCCGCCAGACTAAAATACTGATTCTGCGTCCACTTCTCAAACGGATGATCGTGGCACTGCGCGCAGACCATCCTCACACCCAGGAACAACTGCGTAGAGGTTTCCATCGCCAGCTTCGGCTCTTTAGTAAACCGCAGGAAATTGGCCGGCGGATTCTGGAACGTACTGCCTTTCGCCGTCACTAACTCGCGAACCATCTTGTCGTAGGGCTTATTCTCCGCGAGCGCCTCGCGAATCCAATCGCGGAACGCCCACATCCCCTTATCGCCCAGCTTGGTGCGGTTCACCTGCAACAAATCACCCCATTTCACAGACCAGTGATTGACGAATTCAGGCCGCGCCATCAGCTTATCGATCATCGCAGTGCGCTTCTTCCGGTTCTCCGTCCTGTCGTTCACAAACGCACGCACTTCTTCGGGCGTAGGCGGCAACCCGGTCAGGTCCAGCGAAACGCGCCGCAGAAATTCGGCGTCGGTAGTAAGTTCGGAAGGCAGCAAATGCAGCCGCTGCATCTTCTCGTTCACCAGCGTGTCGATGTAGTTGAACTCCGGCACGGGCTTCCATTGAAAGCCCTGTTTATCGGACAGCGCAGTCACGTTCACCACGGAAAGCCGGCCCTCATACCGCACCAGCATCGCCGCTTCACCCTTGCGCACGGTCTTGATTACACCTTCTTCTGAAACCTCAGCCGTGGTGGGAACACTGCTGTTGTATTGCGCCAGGCCAGTCACATCGCGCGTCGAACCATCGGCATAATGCGCCACCACTTTCAACTGCTGCGACGGTCCCGGCTTTTGCGCAAAGAACTCCGGCGGGTCCACGTCCAGCTTGGTCACCTGCGACGATACCGGATCGCCATAAACCGAGCCTTCCGAAAGCCATTGCAGAACGGTCTTGTAGTAAGGCGAGTCCTGCTCCAGACGAACGCCGCCGCCATGCGGAATCCCCATCGCCGG
>JANXXV010000956.1 GCA_025350445.1 Bryobacteraceae bacterium
CTTTTTCAAGGCCATCCGCCACCAATCACACCAACGCTGAAACCGAAACCATACTCCTAGACGGGCACCTCGGCACCAAACATTTGTCGGACATAGCTTGCCTGCCTAGCCTGGTTTGAAGGATCTCATAGTCAGGCGATCGCGCCCAAGACTGATTCCAGTTTCTGGCTCACACGATCACGCGCCCCGCGTGTTCTGATACTCCTAGGAGTGTTCTCAATCACGCATCTTTTGGCGCGGCGCCTGGAGATGGCAGAGGCGGAAGATGGCGTCACTTGCGTGGAAGCGCAGCACCTGCTGAACCCCGGGGCGGGCGCTATCTCTGAACCGTTCCTGGGCGGGTATCTGCTGTTCGTGGGAGCGGGCTCCCCGTTCACTCATGCTCTGGGGCTGGGTCTGGCCGGCCCGGTGACAGAAGCCGATGTGGAACGAATGGAAGAGTTCTATCGCCTCCGCGGCGCAGGCGTAACAGTGGATGTCTGCCCCTACGCGGACTCGACACTGCCGGAGACGCTGGCGAAGCGTAATTACAAAGCCGCCGAGTTCACCAATGTACTCGTGCGCGCCACTTCAGCCGGCGAACAGATTCCAGAAGCTGCCGCCTTACCCCACACTCGAGTGAGATCGGCGTCCGAGGCCGAGATCTACGCGGAGACAGTTGTGCGTGGATTCTTCGGCCGTGACGACGTCAGCGCGGAGGAGCGGAACCTGGGGCGGATTCTGGCGGCGATGCCCGGCACGCTCACCTACTTTGCATTGGTAGACGGCGTGCCGGCCGGCTGCGGACAATTGGCCCTTCACGGCGGCGGCGCCACTTGTTACGGCGACAGCACC
Source organism: Bryobacteraceae bacterium (assembly GCA_025350445.1). Next base: position 835 of record JANXXV010000956.1, read on the forward strand.
TTGACGGCGCACCGGCGCCGCGGCACGCACACCGCATTGATTCGCGCGCGCCTTGCCGAAGCGGCGGCACGGGGGTGCGATCTGATCACGGCGGGCACGCAGCCGGGAAGCATCTCGCAACGCGACTATGAGCGCCAGGGTTTCCAGGTGGCCTATACAAAGGTTACGATGGTGCTGGATTGAAGACGCTACTACTCTTTTTAATGACCGGGGTCTGCGCGTTTGCCCAGACAGCCGCGTGGAATTATGTGCCGCCGGACACAACATCAATCGCCGCCATGGAGTGGCGGAAGGTGCTGGACTCACCGTACCGCGAAATGATTCGCCAGGAGATTCCGCCGGCAACTCTGCAATTGCTGGGCGGGATTAATTTCATCGAAGGCATCGACCGTGTAGTAGTGGCGGGTATCGGGAAATCGGCCTTACTGATTCTGAGCGGCAAGTTTGAGCTGGGGTCGCTGAAGGACATGGCTGTCTCCGATGGCGGCACGGTGAAGCCCTATAAGAATGCCCAACTGCTGCTGTCACCCGATGCGGATGCGGACACCCAAATCGCACTGGTGAGCGACACTATTGTGCTCATCGGGAATTTGGAATCCTTGACGGCGGCTATCGATCGCGGCAACGGCCCCAAGCGGCCGGCGCGTTCGGGAAGCTACGATTTGTGGCTGTTTTCGAAGTCGCCATCGCCTGAGATTGTTAGCCATGAGTTCGGCCTGACCATTAAAGACGGCATTCAACTTGACGCAAACATCAACGCAATTTCCAATGACTATGCCCGGAGATTGAAAGAGAACGCGCATCTGCATCAACTGGGGGCGGAACAAGACGGCTCCACGGTTCGCATCGGCGCCAAGCTGGACAAGGATCAATTCGATCGCGGACTGGGAAAATGGCGCGTGTCGCTGGAGGAATTGCGGGCGCCGGAACAGGTAATGCAGAAGGTGGAGGAGCCAAAAGGGCCGCTGAAGATACGGATATCCGGACTCGACGGAGGAACGCGGGAAATCCTGTTGCCGCCGCGGTAGAGATTCCGCCCCATGATGAAGCGCGGGATTCGGTATGGCATTGCACTAGTGTGCCGTCCCGTCTAATTCTTTACAACAAGCAACTGGTCGCAAGGTGGGGCAGACACCTTGTCTGCGCGTAGGCGTTAAGGTAAGAACGTTTGTTCTTAAAAATGTTCCGGATTCGTTTGATCATCTACCTCTTGCTCACGCGCGCGGCTCAGCCGGATCAATCAGTTAACCGAGCCGCGACCGTGAGGGAGTGGTGCTGCGAAGTCCATAGTTTGGCTTATCTTAACGCCTATGCCTTGTCTGCGCGCGCCCCCTCGGCGAGCGCTCTTGCGCGCGTCGTCAACTCTTACCAGGGTCAGAACACTAGCGGGTCTTCTGCTTTGGTCCTGGCTTGGTAGCATTCTCCTGGCTCAACGCTTGGGCGAGCAGCGTCTTGATGACGGCTTGGCGGCTGATATTGAGTCGGGCGGCACGCTGATCGAGTTCCCGTAACAGGCCTTGGGTCAGGTCAACGTTCACGCGGTGGATCGGCCTGACCGCTGTAAATTGATTGGTGAAGCAGGCGGAGACATCTTCGCCGCGCGCGGCCTTCGCTGCAATCCCGTCAGCGGTAAGTTTCGTCTTAGGAATTTTTGGCATAGCTTTGTTCTTCCCCGGTGGTCGCGTTCCAGGCCGTGATCAAGTGGCGGTATTCACCCTGGGAATGGCGCCGGACCTCAAAGATCACGGAACAGAGGCGGCCACGGCACCACCCGATGGCGCGGAACTGTTCTGCTTGATCACACCGGCGATCTACCACGTGCACCTGATCGAATATCTGCTGCGCTTCTTCCAGGCTGACGGCATGTTTTCGTTTAACGCCGGAACTCTTTTCCCGATCGTAGCCGAAGCGCATAGGGATATAACAGTTATACCATCGCCGGCGGGACGCCGAGACAGAGCAACGCCGATTTTGTATGATGAACTGGTGGAAGCCGCGGAATTCATCACTCGCTTGTTGATCGCGATGGCGCTTGGCTCGGCTATCGGCGTGGAACGGCAGGTCAGCCATCATTTGGCCGGCTTGAAGACGAACGCGCTGGTGTCTACCGGGGCGGCGCTGTTTATGGTGGTGGCGGCGGCGATGTCCGGTGACGGAAATGGGCGGATTGCGGGACAGATCGTCACCGGCATCGGGTTCCTTGGCGGCGGCGTGATTTTGCGCGATGGCTTTCATGTTCGCGGCTTGAACACTGCCGCTACTTTGTGGTGCGCGGCGGCGGTGGGTACGCTGGCGGGCGTGGGCCTGTTGATGCAGGCGGCGGTGGGAACCGCGGTGGTGCTGGCGATTAACGTGGGGCTCCGGCCGATCTCGGCGCGGATTGGCGAAGAGGGGCTTTTGGGGCTGGGGCAGGTTTCGGGCTACCAGGTGCGGATGGTGTGCCGGATGGAGAGTGAGGCGGCTGTGCGCACCGGATTGCTGGAACTGGCGCAGGCTGCTAAGCTGGACCTGCGGTCAATGAAAACCGAGGTGACGGGGACGGAGATGCTGGCTATTCAGGCGGAGTTTGCGCCGACGGGGAAAGGCGGGGCGCGTTTGGAGGAGTTGGTGCAGCGGGCTGGCGGGTTTGAGGGCGTTAGTTCGGTGGAGTGGAAGGCGCTGGCTTGATGGGTAATTGAGGTCACAACATGAAATTGTCGGGACCCAACCAGACCATTTTTGAACTCGATTCAACCGCGACGCACTCGATGCCCGGACCGTTCCGGATGATCGTCAGGGGCTTTTCCCGTTACCATAGTACGGTTCAGTCACTCGCCATCCTGGAAAAAATCCGGCTTGTGGTGACTGCCGACTTCATCGCCGAAAGCTTCAGGCCGGGCAACCTGCCCATCGCGGGCGTGAAACTTATCGGTCATGCCGACTTCGATGCGCAGCGGGGCAGGGTTTTCGAGCACGACATCAGCGTGACGCGCGCGGAGGATGTGGAGCGGGAACTGAAGGCTCGTGTAGACCGGCTCACCTGGGAGTTCAGTCCCACGGTGATCCCGATGCAGAAGATGGCCTTTTCAAATACGATCGATTGGCAAAGCACAGGAGTAGGGGCAACCCAGCCCGCCGCCGAGAACGTGAAACGGCACCGCACGCCCGGCAACATGACCGAGGGGGATCGAAAACTCAACCGCCGGGTTGAGATCTTCCTGGAACCGGGAACAACCCCTGTGCGAACGCCGCCTTCGCCCGAAGCCATCAAAGTGATTGAGGACATATTGAGGGGCCGCCGGGTTATTCCTTTTCCACCGCCGCCTCCACCGGGCAAACCCGAGATCCCATGGATACTACCGAAGCGCGGGGATCGCAAGACTTTCCTGGATATGGTGAAGGCTCTAAACGAAACTCTGGGCTTTCTGGATGTGGACACGATACTCGGCACGCTGAAGGACAGAATTCCTCCCAACGACCCAAACTGGACGGACGATTTCCATAAGGAGTGGCAAAAGCTCGAGGACGAGCGCCGTCAGCGTAACGATGTCCCGCCGCGCCGCGGTGTGGACCCTGTGGGCGGAGACAAGTAGCATCCGGGAGTGCGCGCCGGTGTGCTTCAGTAGAAATCTCAATAGTGCACCGCGGTCGAGTTTACGGCGATAGTCGAGCGGGTCGGCCCATTGTAGGTCGCATAGTGTGCCGAAGTGCCCCGGGGCCAACGGTCAGGGCAAAATGCAAGAAGAATGCATGGCGGACCCTCGAGCGGCAATTACCCTCAAACGGGTATGTGCTTGAGTCAGGTGGATACGGTCTTGCAGCATATTTCGTGTGGCTGGCGCATTGAACCGTCGTCCCGCTTCCGGCAGCGGGATGACGGCGTCCCGCGCAGTCCAGGGGGACCGCCCCACCCGAGCTGCTGCAATAGCAATTACCTGAGTGAAGCACATACACAGCTACCCTCATTCTTGAGCACTGACGAGAGAAATCTTTGCGCGCTTTGCCTCCCGATGCCAGGCAGGAACTTGTTGTGGTGGGATAATGCGCGACGCGCTGGTGCGGCGCGAAGCTTATTGGCGATTTGGACCCTTGCGTGGATTGGCGGTCGAACATCATGTGCCGGCTTGAGAGACAATGAAAGCGTGGCGGAAGCTATTACCAGAGACCCCGAAACGATGCACGGTGTTCCCGTGTTCCGAGGGACCCGAGTGCAGGTACAGACACTGTTCGATTACCTGGAAGGCGGCGATAGTCTGGAAGACTTTCTGGAGGGATTCCCAACAGTCCCCCGTGCGCTAGCAGTGGAAGCGCTCGAAGAAGCCAAGCGACTATTGCTGGCTTGCACCTGATGCGGCTTCTCATTGACGAGTGCGTCGATGAGCGTCTACGGCTTCTGTTTCCAGGCCATGACTGCCAAACGGCTCGCTTTGCGGCGTTGGCGGGACTTAAGAACGGGCGCCTCTTGGATGCGGCCGAAGCCGCCGGCTTCGATGTTCTAATGACCGTTGACCAAAACATTCCCAATCAACAGAATCTTACAGGACGTAGAGTTTCCGTGATGATTCTTTGCGGACCAACAAACCGGCTGCGCGATTTGGAGCCGCTGATACCCGCGCTTGTTTCAGCGCTACGATCAATCGGGCGCGGCGAGGTGGGGAGGGTCGGGTAGATGTTTGTGCGGGCGTCAGCACGGACTTCCGGCCGGCGCCTGACAGATTGACCGTCGCGAGTCCACCGGTCACGGCAATCTTCGCGGTCACGCCTCGGCTACGACTGCAATCATTGATAACGCAGTGCGACCACCGGGTCCAGCCGCGCGGCTTTATTCGCCGGCCAGATTCCGAAGAACAGCCCCACCCCTACCGAAACAGCAACGCCGATAATCGCCGCCCAGAGCGGCACCTCCGTTACCAGTGCAGGAAACACCAGGCGCGCCACTACGGAGATGATCCAGCCGAAGACCATGCCGCAGAGGCCGCCTAGCAGCGTGAGTGTGGCGGCTTCCGTCAAGAACTGCAGCGTGATGTCGAAGCGGCGCGCACCTAGCGCTTTGCGGATGCCGATTTCATGCGTTCGTTCGGTTACCGAGACCAACATGATGTTCATCACGCCGATGCCACCAACCAGCAGGCCGATAGAGCTGAGCACGATCATCACCAGCGCCACCATTGCCGTCACGTTGTGAAACTCTTCGATCATCTGTTCGGCGGTGGAGATCCAGAAATTGTCGGGGTCGCTGTACTTCACCTTGCGTTCCTGGCGCAGCACCATGCGTACTTCATCTATGGCCTTGGCTAGCTGGCCGGGTTTGGCCGAGATAACCAACATGTGTTCGGTGGCGCTGGGAAACATCTTGCGCATGGAAAAGTAGGGGATCAGCACGCGGGTGTCGTCGTCGCCCGGGAGCGAGGCTGCGGGTTTCTTCATGACGCCGACAATTTGCAATTGCTGACCGTTCACGTCGATCCACTTGCCGATAGGGTCCAGGTTGGGGAACCACTGGGTTTGAAGGCTCTCGCCCACCACGGTGACGGGCATGTGGTGGCGGTTCTCAATGTCGGTGAAGAAGCGGCCGAATTTCATCTCGACGCCACTCGACACATAGCCTTCCTCGGTGCCGCCGATCTGGATGCGGAAGATCTCGTTCCCCTTGTATTTGGCCTTGCGGAAGGTGCGGTTGTCGGGATAGAGATAGGGGCTGGCATGTTCCACCGAAGGACAGCGCTCGGCGATGGCGATGGCGTTTTCCAGCGTCAGCGGTTTGCGCTTCCACTCTTCCGGCGTGAGATTGCCGACGCGGAAACCGCCGCGGAATTTGAAAGCGATCATCGTATTCGGCCCGAATTGCTTGATGATGTTGGTTATGGCGCCGTCGAGGCCGGCGATGATGGAGCCGACGCCGATGATGGTGCCCGTGCCGATGATGACGCCGAGTACGGTGAGAAACGCTCGCATCTTCGACTGGCGGATGCTGTCCATGGCGAGTCGGACTCCGGCCAGGATGGTGATCCAGCGATTCATTCGGATCTCAACGCCTCAATCGGGTCGAGCTTGGCGGCGCGATTGGCGGGATAGATGCCGAAGAACAGGCCGACCATGGTGGACAGACCCACTCCGATGACGATGGCGGAGAACGGCACCTGCATGGGGACGGGCGTGAAATTGCGGACGAGCACCGCGACAATCCAGGCGGTGGTTACGCCGATCAGGCCTCCGGTGGCGGAGAGCATGGAGGATTCGACAAGGAATTGATTCATGATGTCGCGGCTGCGGGCGCCCACCGATTTGCGGATGCCGATCTCGCGGGTGCGCTCGGTTACCACCGCCAGCATGATGTTCATGATGACCACGCCGCCCACCACCATGAAGACCGAGACGATGGCGACGGCGGTTCCGGCGATGGCTCCGGTGAGGCGCTCCCAGGCCGATACCAGCGAATCGGAGGCGGCCATGCCGAAGGTGTCCTCTTGCGCCGGCTTTAGATGGCGATAGGCGCGGAGCAGGGCGCGGACTTCATCCTGCGCTTCTTCCAGCCGCGATTGGTCTAGCGCCAATGCGTTGTAACCGAGGCCTTGGCGTGCGCCGAACATCTTGAAATAGGTCTCGACCGGAATCATGACGAAACCATCGCGGGACTGGCCGAAGACGGAGCCGAGCGATTTCGAGACGCCGATGATTTCAAAGGGGCGGCCCTGGATGTCGAGGATCTTGCCGACCGGATCGATGTTGGGGAAGAACTGATCCTTAATATCGGTGCCGATAAAGACTACCGACAGGCGGCGCTTGTCGTCCACCTCGGAGAGGAAGCGGCCGGAGGCGGGCTGGATGTTTGAAATGACTCCCATGTTGGCGGAGATACCGCTCAATTGAATCCAGTCGAGCGTTTGCGGGCCGTACTTGACGTTGACGCCGCGGAAGGCCTCCATGCCAATTTCGCGGGCCAGTTTCGCTTTGTCCTTGATGAACTGGTATTCGTCGCGGCTCATCTCCGGATTGCGGCGCTGCATTTCGAGGTATTTCTTGGGGTCGAAGTTACCGATGAAGATAATCCGGCGGACGCGGAAGCCGTCTACGCCCATGTCGGAGACTTGTTGGGCGATGTATTTGTTCATGCCGTTGATGACGGACATGACGGCGATCAGCGTGGTGGTGGCGAGGATGATGCCGAGGAGCGTAAGAAAGCTGCGCATTTTGCTGCCCCGGAGGGACGAGGCGGCGACCGAGGCGGCTTCGGCAAACGAGGCTGTATTGGCCATGTGAGAGTGATGACGATCAAAGTGGGCTATTTGTTCCCGGCTTCCTGAATCCATTTCAATAAAATTCTGTCGGCCCAGAAGCGGGGCGCGGCGTTGGCGACGAAACCGAGGTGCCCGCCGTGGTCTACCGCGTATAACTCAATAAAAGGATTGCCGGTTATGGCCGGGTGGCGAAACATGTCGAACGGGATGAGCGGATCGTCTTTGGCTTGGACCAGGAGCGTGGGAATGCGAATGGCATGGAGGAACTGGTTGCAGGACTGGGTGGCGTAGTAGTTGTCCGCGGTGCCGAAACCGAAGAATTTGGCGGTGACCAGGTCGTCGAATTCGTAGACTGTGCGGCAGCGCTGGACTGCTTCGACGTCGCAAATGCCAGCTAGGGAATCGGCCCGTTTCTTGATTCGCTCCTTGAGGCGGCTGATGAAACGCCAGGAGTAGATCCAGTTTTCGCGCTGGCCTGTTTTGCGGACACACGCGCCGAGGTCAAGAGGGGTGGAGACGGCGCAGACGCCTTGTAGCAGGCCTTGTGCGGCCTCGCCGAGTTCGCCCGCTAGTTTCAACGCCACGTTGCCGCCCAGGGAGTAGCCAAAGAGGAATACTGGGGCCGTCCGTTCGGCGCGGATCTGGCGCAGGACCGAGAGTGTGTCGCCCGTCATGCCGGCGTGGTACATGGTCTTGGCCAGCGCCTCGGTGCCGCCGCAACTGCGCATATTGGTGCGGTGGACTGCATATCCATTTTCAAGCGCGAGCTGGGACATGCTGCGCATGTAGCCGGCGTCGCTGCTGCCTTCAAGGCCGTGGATCATGACGATTTCGCCGCGGGCTGCGGTGGTTGGGCGTTGGGTGTGGACTAGTACTTGGACGTCAGGCTCGGTTGTATAGAACTTCGATTCGATTGGGAAGCGTTTGTCGTCTAGATGGCGGACGGCGAAGTTCCCGGCGATAGTGAGCAGGTGTGGGTTGCGGACTAGCGGGTGGAAGGGGTCCAAGATTCTAGTTTAAGGGTGTGTGCGCCTTCAACTTTGGAAGGCCAGTAGATGGCTAACAGACACGCGCCCGTCATCGTAAGGCTTGTAGACGGGGACGGCCGGTACACCGAGCACTGCGTTGCGGATACCCACCCGGCTTATGGCGGCCGATCCGCCGAAGCTATTTTGAAACTGCGTTACCTACCAACTAGCCTTTCGCTTTTCCCTCTCTGTGAGTGTCTCGTGCAAAAGAGATTTGATGTAAGTTTGGTAGGGTAGGCCCTTCCGTTCAGCTTGTTTTCGAGCCAAAGCCAAATCTGCCTCAGGGATCCGCAGAGCCACCACTGGCGCCGCCTTCGGTTTGGACGCCGCGATACGCTCCAGCAGCTTCTCCTTCGTCAACAACTTGGCTTCGCCGCTCTTCACGGCTTCAAACATCTGGTTGCCATGGAGGCTGCGATTCTTAAACCACCACTTCGCCTCTTCCGCCCCGGTGGCGAAAATTGGAATGACTCGCTTGGATTGCTTCTCGATTTGCTTCTTCATTTGATTCTCTTGAGATATGCCTTCCTAATCGGAAACACTGGCCCGAAAGGCGGTTATGGCGCGCACTTTGCCGTTGCGAATCGTCCACGCCACCGACAATAGCCGGCCTCCATTCGTCAGGCCTACAGAGCGGTACCGCTCCTCTCTATCGATCAACTCGTAATTCAGGTCCAAAGGATTATTATTCAGCAACTCCTCAAATTCCGCCGGAGCTACTTTGTGGGCCGCCAGGTGTTTCCTGTTTTCGCCATCCCAATCGAATTCGATCTCGTGGGCCACGATTCAATATTGTAGCGCAATGTATATACGTTCATTGCCACCCGAAGTTTAATCTGTAACGATGCAGGCACTGGTAAATCTGATGCGTTGCCGGCGGCTAAGGCGAAAGCGCCGTTCCTCCGCAGCCCAGGCGAATGGACGCATGGCTCAGCTTGCTACCCAAGTGGCCGGTGCTTGAACGTTGTGAATCTGTGAGCGTTCAGTCGACGGCGGTTTATTACACTTCTCTGTGCAGATGAGAGTGCATGATCGGTTGGGTGGTTCGTTCGGTGAGGGTTGGCCCGGCCGGTCACGACTGGTGAATCGCGACCGGCCGGAGCGAAAGGTTACGAGCGGTGGCGGCGGGGGGCAAACGACTTTGCGGAACCGCCAGACCGGGGCTTCGCCGCGCCTTCGCGAGGCTTCGGAGCACCATTGCGGGCTTGCGGGGCGCGGTCGCGATCGCGGGCGAATACCCGTTCGCGAACTATCGGTTGCATGTCCTTGATTTCCGTCCGGACTTCAGCGAGGATGGCTGGATCGAGCGGCAGGCGCTCCATGGTGATTTTGAGCGTACGCTCGATTCTGCGGATATCGCCGCTTTCCTGGCGCGTGGCGAAGGTAGAAGCCACACCGCGTTCGGAGGCGCGGCCGGTGCGGCCTACGCGATGGATGAAATCTTCGGGAACCTGCGGCAGATCGTAATTGATAACGTGCGCGATGTTCTGGACGTGAATGCCGCGGGCGGCTACATCGGTGGCAACCAGCACGCGGTACTTGCCTTGCTGGAAGCCATGCAGAGCGGCCGTGCGCTGCGATTGTGAGCGGTCGCCGTGGATCATGGCGGCGTCAAAACCAGCGCGGGAAAGCTTGCCGGCCAAACGCTCGGTACCGAAGCGGGTTTTCGCAAAGACCAGAAAGCTGCCGGTTTCGCCGTCGAGCAGTTTCTGCAGCAGGCCGAGTTTCTTATCGGAAGGGACTTCAAACATCTGCAATTTCACGCGGTCGGACGGCTTCAAAGTGGAACCGACTTCGACCCGGACGGGCGAACGCATGTAGTCCTTTACCAGCTTCGAAACGGACGCTTCGAGAGTGGCGGAGAAACACATGGTCTGGCGCTCGGCCGGAAGGGCGGATACGATGCGCTGAATAGCCGGCAGGAAGCCCATGTCGAGCATGCGGTCGGCTTCGTCGAGGACCAGGATTTTTACGTTGTTGAGCTTTACCAGCTTGCGGCGCATGAAATCTTCCAGGCGTCCGGGAGTGGCAACGACGAGACGTGCGCCGCGGCGGATGGTTTGCAGCTGTTTCTGTTCGGCGAGGCCGCCAACTACGAGTGCGGCGTCCGCGCCTTTGGTGCGTCCGCGGAGAACGGTGTATGCCTCGAGAACCTGCATGGCTAGTTCGCGGGTGGGCACTAAGACCAGTGCCTCAATTCCCTGTGCTGGCTGAGATTCCAGCCGCTCAATGATGGG